>CAJQNP010000305.1 GCA_905479705.1 uncultured Gammaproteobacteria bacterium | reverse complement strand
GCCAATGCCAGCCGGAAGATGAAGGACAAGGAGTTCGAGATGGCTCGGGCCAACGGTATCGAGCCAGTGGAGTGGACGGTTGGCTATGACGCCCTGGCCGTCTTCCTGCACACCGACAATCCGGTCGAGAGCTTCACGCTGGCCCAGCTGGCCGACATCTACGGTGAGGAAGGACCCGTCGAGTCCTGGGATCAGATCGGGGTCGAGATTCCCGGATGCGACAGCAACGAGATCGTCCGCGTCAGTCGTCAGAACAACTCCGGGACTTACGTGTACTTCAAGGAAGCCGTGCTCGGCAGGGGGCGCGACTACAAGATGGGCTCTCGAGACATGCACGGGTCCAAGGACGTCGTAGATCTGGTCCTGAACACACCTTGCGCAATCGGCTACAGTGGCCTGGCCTATGCGACTGACCACCTGAAGATGGTCTGTATTGTTACAGACGGTGCTGACGCCTGTGTGAGCCCGAGTGTCGAGACTGCCAGTGACCGCAGCTATCCGATTGCCCGTCCGCTGTTCATGTACACAAACGGTGAACCCCAGGGCGAGATCAAGAACTACATGGACTGGATTATGAGTGATGCCGGCCAGTGCATCCTGGTGAAGAAGGGTTACGCACCGGTACGCGCGGTGAAGTGCGACTAGGAAACATTTTTTAACCAGGCAAGGTTCAGGCTCAACGCTGCAGGAGCAGCCTCCAGTCACGATTCACACCGGAGACAATGCGCCTGCAGCCAGTGCTATTACAGCGACCTGGATTAACTGCCGGGTTAGCCTGCAAGGCCATCAGCCGCAACAAACAGAACGACCGAATTTTCAAGATGCAACCACGGGACTAGACAATGAGTCACTACGAAGAACGTCTGGAAAAAGACCTGCTCGATATCCGTGAACAGGTGGCAATCATGGCTGGACTGGTGGAAACAGCAGTTCAGAATGCCATGCATGCACTACAGACCGGTAACAGCAAGCTTGCATCCGCCACCGTACTTGCAGATCATCCGATCAACCGCGCCATGCGGCACATCGACCAGTTATGTCATAAATTCATAGCCACACACCTGCCGAGTGCAGGTCATCTGCGGATGCTGTCTTCCGTTATACGGGCAAACATCCAGCTGGAGCGCATTGGAGATTACGCCGTCACCATTGCCCGCGAGGCATTGCAGCAATCGGCACCTCCGACAGGACCGATGTCCAGTGAACTGGAACGAGTAGGCAATGAGACTCACCTCATGCTGCGTCAATCCATCAAGGCCTTTAACGACCTCAATCCCGAAATGGCAAAGGCCACCATGATCCTCGAAGAGCAGATGGAGAATGACCTGGACATCATTTATTCCGAGCTAATGGCAAACAATGACCGGGATGCAGTCACCAGCCTGCTGGCGATATTCGCCGTCTTCACCCAGTTGAAACGGGTTGCTGACCAGGCCAAAAATCTCTGCGAAGAAACTGTATTTGCGGTCACAGGGGATACCAAGGCGCCCAAGGTTTACAACATTCTGTTCATTGACGAGGACAACAGCTGTCAAAGTCAGATCGCCGTGGCTATTGCCCGCAAGAATTTCCCTGAAAGCGGTCACTACACCAGCGCCGGGCGACAGCCTGCCGCCGAACTTAACCCGGTCATGTTGAAATTTCTTGACAGTCACAGCGCAAGCCTTGAGGACAACGCCAAACCCAGACCACTTGACATGACCCCGCTGGAACTGACCACACAGCATGTGATCGTCAGTATGCAGGGTCCGGTCAGCGCCTACCTCGACCAGGTCCCGTTCCACACCACCCCCCTGGAGTGGGATGTCGGCCCGGCACCGGAAAGCGGCGATGAAGCCGGCATACAGCGACTGGAAGAGATCTACCGCGATACGGCTGTTCAGATCCGTGATTTGATGGAGATCCTGCGCGGTGAGGGAGCGCCCTGAAATGCCTGAGCAACAACTAACTAATGCGGACGATCTATCGGCAGCATTCGATCGCCGCAACGCCGACTGGTATATCGACAAGCTGGTGCAGGCGCTGGTTTTCATCGGTGGCATCTCGGCCATCATATTTGTTATCGGGATTTTTGCCTTCGTTACCAAGGAAGGTTTTGGCTTCCTCCTTGACCGCTTTGATTTTCAGGAATTCTTCACCTCCCCCTACTGGTATCCGTCCGATGAGGACGCCCCGGAATACGGCATCCTGGCGCTGATCGCCGGCACCGCCAGTGTTACCGGACTGGCAATGATAGTGGCTATCCCGTTTTCGCTGGGCGCGGCAATCTATATTGCCGAATTTGCAACCGGCAAGACCCGGGAGGCCCTCAAGGTACTGGTGGAACTGCTGGCCGCCATCCCGTCGGTGGTATGGGGCTTCATCGGTCTCACCATCATGAACCCGCTGATTATCGACCTGTTTGACGTGCCGGTTGGGCTGAATGTACTGAACGCCGGCATCATACTCGGGCTGATGGCCGCCCCTATCATGACATCCATCGCCGAGGATGCGCTCAAGGCCGTCCCCGACCGCTACCGGGAAGCCGCTGAAGCCATGGGTGCCACCCGCTGGCAGGTCATCTTCAAGGTCGTGCTGCCGGCAGCGAAAAATGGCCTGCTGGGTGCCGTGTTGCTGGGTGTCGGCCGGGGTTTCGGGGAAACCATGGCCGTGTTGATGGCGACAGGACACTCGGTCAACATCCCGGGCAGCATCTTCGACTCGGTACGCGCCCTGACGGCCACCATTGCAGCGGAACTCGGTGAAACCGCAGTGGGTTCTGATCACTACCAGGTATTGTTCACCATCGGCATCTTCCTGTTCCTGATCACCTTCATTATCAACCTTACCGCCGACCTGATTGTGCGCGGCGTGCGCAAGGGGTAAGCGCCATGTTTGAAACTTCTGAACTCAACATCAAGAACCAGCGGGTACAGCGCCTCTACAAGCTGCTGTTCCTGATGATGACCATGTTGCTGATTTTACCCGTGCTGCTTATCCTCGGGACCCTGGTTGTAAAAGGCGGTTCGGTCATCTCCATCGACTTCCTGTTCACCGCGCCGACCGATGGTATGACGGCAGGTGGCCTGTTCCCTGCCCTGTTCGGTACCGTCTGGCTGGTTGCAGTGGCATTGCTGATCTCCGTGCCGCTGGGCATCGCGGCCGCTATTTACCTGAGCGAGTACGCCGGCGAGAACTGGTTCACCCGCATCATCAACCTGGCCATCATCAACCTGGCCGGTGTGCCGTCGATTGTCCATGCGCTGTTTGGTGTCGGCGCCTTTGTGCTGTTTTTTGGCTTTGGCACCAGCATACTGGCGGCCAGCCTGACGCTGGCCATCATGACCCTGCCGGTGGTAATCGTGGCCACCCGCGAATCCCTGGCGGCGGTGCCCCATGCCTTTCGCGAGGCCTGCTGGAACATGGGGGCGACCCGCTGGCAGACTATTCGCCGCGTGGTGCTGCCCAATGCTGTCTCCGGGATCCTCACCGGTGTCATCCTCGAGGTATCGCGCACCTCCGGCGAGACCGCGCCTATCATGTTTACCGGTGCCGTGTTCTTCACTCCGTTCCTGCCACAGGGCATCTTTGACCAGACCATGGCGATGTCCCTGCACCTGTTCGTGGTTTCGACCCAGGTACCGGGTGTGCCCGAGGACTTGCCCTACGGTGTTGCGCTGGTACTCATCGCCATGGTGCTGCTGATGAACAGCATCTCCATCGGCTTCCGTACCTGGTTGCGGGGTAAAAAGAAATGGTAGCCAGCATGCAAACGGCAAGCGCACCTGCGCCGCAAGCGCAACAGGTACCCGTCAAAATGGAAGTTCGCGACCTGACCATCCGTTACGGTACCCAGGCCGCGCTGAGCAACATCAGCCTGGATATTCGCGAACACGAGATCTTCGGCATTATCGGCCCGGCCAATGCCGGCAAGACCTCGTTCCTGAAGACACTCAACCGCATGGATACCTTTAACTCCAACATGCAGGTGGACGGTAAAATCCTGTTCAATGGTCTTGATGTCAGCCGCCTGAAAAATGTCTATGCACTGCGCTCCCGCATCGGGGTGGTATTCCCCCTGCCGGTCGGCCTGCCCATGACGATCTACGACAACGTGGCGCTTGCGCCACGCCTGTCAGGCAAGAAAAACAAGGCCGACCTTGACATCATCGTCGAGCGCTGCCTGACACGTGCTGCACTCTGGGACGAGGTCAAGGACCGGCTGGACTCGCTCGGCAGCCTGCTCTCCGGCGGCCAGCAGCAGCGCCTGACGATTGCGCGCGCACTCTCCCAGCAACCGGAGGTGCTCATGCTTGACGAATTCTCCATCGCCGTCGACCCGGTTACCACCATGCGTATCGAGGATGTCCTCAAGGAACTGAAACAGGAAATGACAATCATCCTGGTCACCAACCTGGTACAGCAGGCGCGCCGCCTTGCCAGCCGCACCGCATTTTTCCTCAATGGCGAGTGCGTGGAAATCGGCGAGACCGAGGATCTGTTTACCGGCGAAGTCAAGGATTCCCGTACCCGCGATTACGTCGAGGGACGTTTTGGGTGATATCCAACACCCTGTGCCTCTACATGAAACAGACAACTTTACTGGATAGAAAATGAACACAAGCAGCAATGCGGCCATTGATAATCCCATGGAGTTTGCCATCCACACAGAGAAACTGAATCTCTGGTATGGCACATTTCAGGCACTGTTTGATATCGATCTCGATATAAAACAGGGCATCATCACCTCCCTGATCGGCCCCTCCGGCTGCGGCAAGTCGACCTTCCTGCGCAGTGTCAACCGCATCAACGAACGACTCGGTTATGTGCGCATCGATGGCTCGATCAATGTCTTCGATCACAATATCTATGACCCGGCTGTCGAACTGGTGCAGGTACGCAAACAGATCGGCATGGTCTTTCAGCGACCAAACCCGCTGCCGATTTCCATCCGTGACAACGTACTGTTCGGCTACAACCTGCATTCGGAAGGCAAACGCGCGTCGCGCAGTGAACAGGATGGTATCGCCGAGGACGCCCTCCGCCAGGTACTGTTATGGGACAAGGTCAAGGACCGACTGGACAGCAAGGCCACCGAGCTGTCGCTGGAAGAACAGCAAAAACTGTGTATCGCCCGTCTGCTGCCCGTCAAACCCGGCCTGTTGTTAATGGATGAGCCCTGCTCCGCACTGGATCCCAAGGGCACCGAGGCCGTCGAGGAACTGATCTGGGAATTGCGTGGCAAGTACACCATCCTCATCGTGACCCACAACATGGCCCAGGCACGCCGTGCCAGTGAGGAATGCATCTTCATGCTGATGGGCAAGGTCGTGGAACACACTGCCACCGAGGACATGTTCGTCACCCCCCGGAAACAGGAAACGGCGGACTACATTGAGGGTCGTTACGGCTAGCAACTCGCGTGGACGGGGTTACAAGAGAGAGACAATGATTCTTTTGTATTCATCCTTTTTTCCGGTACCTTCTTCGAATGCCCACAATCCTCGTCGTTGATGACGACCCCGCCATTCGCGAAATGCTCAAGCTGGCGCTGACGACTGCCGGCTATCAGGTTCAGGAAGCGGGTAATGCGCTGGATGCCCGGGAAACAATCAGCAACCAGGCACCTGACCTGATCCTGCTGGACTGGATGATGCCCGGACAATCCGGGTTCGATTTCGCCCGTTCACTGCAGAGGGATCCCACACACAGGCGAATTCCCGTCATCATGCTGACCGCACGGGACCAGGAGGAAGACAAGGTATCCTCGCTGGAGGCCGGCGCCGATGACTATATAGCCAAACCCTTTTCGGTCTCTGAATTGCTGGCACGTATCAAGGCCGTTCTGCGCCGCACCACCCGGCACAGTGACGGAGAAGTCCTCGACGCCGGGGGGCTGCGCCTCGATCCGTCGAGTCACCGGATCAGTATCAATGGCGCCCCGCTGGAACTGCCACCCGTGGAGTATCAGTTGCTGCAGTTTTTCATGAACAATCCGGAGCGGGTATACAGTCGCCAGCAACTGATCGAGCAGGTCTGGAACACCAGTTATCTGGAAGAACGTACCGTTGATGTCCATATTCGTCGCCTGCGCATAGCCCTGGAACCGTCCGGACACGACCAGATGATCCAGACAGTTCGAGGCAGCGGCTACCGGTTTTCCACGCATGATTGAGCACGGGCTCCCATAAGCCCGCAGACCGGGTTGGCTTCAGGTCGTCTGGCGAATCACCATTCTGTAATGTCGTGTAGCGTAGCGGGGAATTAAACCGGTCTCCTAAGGCCGCATGTAAATAGTATGATGTTCTCGATGCCCAACCATTGGCGAGAAGAACTCCGGCTTTTCCTGGGAATAGTGCTCATAGCGTGCCTGGCAGGCGCGCTGTCGGGACAACTGTTACTGTGCCTGTTGCTTGGCCTGCTTGTCTATCTGGGCTGGCATGTTTTTCAACTTGCACGTCTGCCCCGTTTGCTTGCGCAGAAAGACCAACAGGGGCCCAGCCCCGTTGGTCTGTGGAAGGACATCGTCCGGCAGATCCGGGAACAGCGAGACAGCAGCCAGAGCCGCAGACTTGATCTTTCATATGAGCTGGACAGCTATCGGAATGCGGTCAACACACTGCCTGATGCCGTGGTCATTCTGGATCCGGCCGGCCGGGTCGACTGGTCCAACCCCGCAGCCGGGAACCTGCTGAATATTTTCTGGCCGGATTCACGGGGTCGGTTACTGACGGATCTGGCACCTGACCCGGTACTTGCCGAATACCTGGCCGGCGGTAATTTCGCAACGCCACTGACCATAACCTCACCGGCTAACAGGGCGAAAATTCTGTCGATTTTTATGGCCCCGCTGGATCATGACGTCAGCCGGCTTATGATTGTGGCGCGAGATATTACCCGCGAGTATTACCTCGATGCGTCACGACGGGATTTTGTAGCCAATGTGTCGCATGAACTGCGCACTCCCCTGACTGTAATATCCGGACTTTCTGAACAGCTGAACATGGGTGAACCGGATCCGGCGACGCTGCAGAGATCAACCGGGCTGATACTTCAGCAGGCAAGTCGCATGAGCGAACTGGTATCTGACCTGCTGACCTTGTCACGACTGGAGATGCAGCAGGAATCTGCAGCTGACGAGCCTGTCCCGATCGCTGAACTGCTCACGACGATTGTCGAGGAAGCACACACACTGAGTGGTGCAGCACAGCATGTACTGCAACTGGACATCCGTTCACCAGAGGGGCTGCGCGGCAATGCCAAGGAACTCCATACCGCCTTTTCAAACCTGGTCAGCAACGCCATCAGGCATACCCCGAACCTGTCGGAAGTGACAATAAAATGGCTGGTGGATCATGAGGGTGCCCATCTCAGTGTCACTGACAGCGGTGAAGGCATCGCCGCGCGCCACATTCCAAGGCTCACCGAGCGGCTGTACCGTGTCGATGCCAGCCACTCACGGGACACCGGGGGCACGGGTCTCGGACTCGCCATTGTCAAACACATACTCGAGGGTCACGAGGCAAACCTGGAAATAATCAGCTCGGTGGGAGGTGGCAGCACCTTTACCTGTCACTTTCCACCGGAACGGGTGACATCCCTATAATAATCAATCGCTTAAATGATAACACGGCACCCTGCAGGGCGCAGACAGACCGGCTGTGAAGTACTAATTCCCTGTCCGGTCAGACCGTTCGCGGCAATTTTTTGATGACCCGCTTCAGGCCACCGTTACTGACCCGCTTGAGCGCTTTCTTCAGCGAAACCCATTCGCGGTCCCGATCGGCTTCTTCCCATTGCTTGTAGGTCCGGGTAACACGCATCGGAAAAACCTTGACGGTACAGGCCTTGCCCAGCTTCCGGCTCTGGTAGGTCCCCAGTCGCTTGTCATGGACATTGCCCTTGGCACCCGCTTCCTCAAGCGCCTCCTTGGCGGCGGAGTGACGTGCACTGAAGTCGGGCTCGATGATGCCCTTGGGAATAATCCAGCGGCGTTTTTTTCGTGAAGTAATCAGCAGGATTTCAAGTTCCCCCTTGCGCACCCGGTAGGGGATAACCCCGGACTGTCGATGAAAGTAACCGGCCTTTACAGCCATAGGATCTGCCTCCTGTTGCAGTTAGTCAGATAGACCTAAGCCAGACGCCTCCTGCCAGGCAAACAACAACACGACAGGAATATCACCAGCCGGGAGTGTAAAATCCCTGCCGCAAAAATGCCAGCAATCAAGATAAAAAGTACCCCGCTGGCGAACCGGGGCAAACAGATAAATCTGCTGGCCTTCTGCTACACTGTAATGCACCCAAACACGTTATAGGGAACGGCCATCGCGGTATCCCGTCTTCTCCAGCATGATGAAACCATCGATCTGGCAAAATATCCGGGGGTATTTCCAGCCCCGGCAAGAAACCGTTATTCCCGATTGCTCGCAAAGGCTGCGCCTGTCAGGCAAACAACTGCGCATCCCCTTCAGCGGCCTTCCGGAGTTCAGGATCGAGATGGGCAAGCAGACGCTCATGCTGTCGCCGGACCCTGGCATCGTGGCCGACAACAACGAATCACCCTGTGATTTCATCCTCTATGATCCGGAACGCTACACCAAGGGAATCGCCCATTTTTTAAGGCTGTCCCCCGGCAGCACAGTTGTAATAGACAGCAAGGTTGAATACCAGGAACAGGTGTTCAGCTCACCGCGCGATGCATTTCGCCGCCAGTTTTCCGTATCACACAACGGCGATAGCCTGGTATTCAGGGACCCGATCTCGGAACTCGGGACCTATGTCTCGCTGGTCAGCGAGATACAGGATGTTCCGGGACAGGTGATTCGACGCAAGACGGCATTGAAGAAAGTCCTGGATATATTCGGTGGACCGCTTGTGCCCCTGTCTCCACCCGAGGCAATAGCAAGCCTGAAGCGGGTCAATGCCCTGCTCATGACCGAGCCCGGCCACGGCAAGGACGCCCTCGGCAATCCCGGCGGTATCCTGGAACTGCCGGATACCGTCACGCCGGTGCTTGTCGGCGATCTGCATGCCTGCATCGATAACCTGCTCACGGTACTCAGTGAGAACGCAATCCTCGATGGTCTGGAGAATGGTACGGCGGCACTGGTCATCCTCGGTGATGCCGTTCACCCGGAGGAACCCGGCAGCCTCGATGAGATGGACAGTTCACTGTTGATGATGGACCTGATTTTCAACCTCAAAACCAGGTTTCCGGACAATGTCTTCTATATCGTTGGCAACCATGACAGCTTTCTTCACGAGATCATGAAACGCGGTGTCCCGCAGGGATTACTCTGGGACAAGCACGTGATGTCCGCACGAGGCGAGGACTACAAGGCGGAGATGGAACTGTTTTATCGACAGTCCCCTTTACTGGTGCTGGCAAAAGATTTCATCGCCTGCCATGCCGGCCCGGTGCGCAAAAAGATCACACGGCAGACCCTGGTCAATGCACACCAGTTTCCGGAGATCGTCCATGACATCACCTGGAACAGGGTCCGG
>CAJQNP010000304.1 GCA_905479705.1 uncultured Gammaproteobacteria bacterium | reverse complement strand
CGCCAATTTCTGTAGTAATCGAGGCACCCTTGGGGACGGTATCGGTGGTCAGGATACCGGTCGCCGCCTGTTCCCAGCCATGCTCGTCAAGCCGCTCCACGGCAGCCGGTATACCCTGCACAATCCTGTCGACCGGCAGCGGCTCGCCAATCACGCCGGTTGAAAAGGGCAAGACCGCGGTAGAGTCGCAGGCCGCGTTGTTCGCCAGCGCTTGACAACACTGGCGCGCAGCGGCCAGCCCGGCCTTGCCGGTACCCGCATTGGCGTTACCGGTATTGACCAGCAAATAGGCGGGTGGCTGTTGCTGCAGGTGCTCGCGCGCAACGACAACGGGGGCCGCACAAAAGGCATTCCGGGTAAACACCGCGGCCGTCGTCGAGCCGGGCGCCAGCGCCATCACGACCAGGTCAGGGCGCCCCGGGCTCTTGATACCGGCCGATGCTGTACCGAGTTGAAATCCGCTGACAGGCTGCAGTAGAGGCAGTGCGTTGCTCAACTCAGCTTGCCGTGGCATTGCTTGTATTTCTTGCCCGAACCGCAGGGACAGGGTTCATTGCGACCGATTTTTCTTCCCTGGCGGGTAAACGGCTTGTGCTCTTCGGCCTGTCCACCCTCGGATTCCGCCTCGCCCATGGCATTTGCCTCGTCGTGGTGGTACTTGACCTGTACCCGGCTGCGACGCTGTTCCTCAACTGCCTGGACATCCTCCTCGGCACGCACCTGCACCTTGGTCAATACACCGATGACCTCGTGCTTGATACGCTCGAGCATGTCGGAGAACATGGCGAAGCCTTCTTTCTTGTATTCCTGCTTAGGATCTTTCTGACCATAACCACGCAGGCCGATTCCCTGCCGCAGGTAGTCCATGGCACCGAGATGTTCCTTCCACGCACCATCGAGAATTTGCAACATGACGGCCTTCTCGAAGTGTCGCACCACCTCCGCTCCGGCCTGTTGTTCCTTCTCCTTGTACTCTTTCACCATGGTCTCGATAATTCGATCACGCAGGGTCTCCTCATGCAGATCATCATCTTCATCAAGCCACTGGCCAATGGGCATCTCAAGGCCATATTCCTGCAACATCGCCTCTTCCAGACCGGGTATATCCCACTGCTCATCGAGTGTGCCGGGTGGTATGTACTGACTGACAAGAGAGCCAACGACATCCTCGCGAATGGCCTCGACAATATCTGAAATATCATCGACTTCCATTAACTCGTTGCGCTGCTCATAGACCACGCTACGCTGGTCATTCGCCACGTCATCGTATTGCAGCAAGGTCTTGCGCAGGTTGTAGTTATGTTGCTCAACCTTCCGCTGGGCATTCTCGATCGCCTTGGACACCCAGGGGTGCTCGATCGCCTCGCCCTGCTCCATACCCAGTTTCTGCATCAGGCCGGCAACGCGGTCTGATGCAAAGATGCGCATCAGGTTATCCTTGAGTGACAGGTAGAAACGGCTCGAACCCGGATCACCCTGGCGACCGGAACGGCCGCGTAACTGGTTATCGACACGCCGTGATTCGTGACGCTCGGTCCCGACTATATGCAGGCCGCCCGCCTCCAGAACCTTGTTGTGACGCTGCTGCCACTCCTCGGTTAATGCGTTGACCTTGTCCTCGGGGGCATCGCCCAGGTTCTCGATCTCAACCTGCAGGTTACCGCCGAGGACTATGTCCGTACCGCGGCCAGCCATGTTGGTGGCAATGGTAATCGAGCCCGGCCGACCGGCCTGGGCAACAATTTGCGCCTCTCTTTCATGCTGTTTCGCATTCAGGACTTCATGCTTGATATTGGCCTTGTTCAGCAGGTTCGACAGGTACTCGGAAGTATCCACAGAAGCCGTACCGACCAGCACGGGCTGACCGCGCTGCTGACAGTCACGCACGTCTTCCATGATGGCATCGAACTTTTCCTCCATGTTGAGATACACCAGATCACCCATGTCGTTCCGGACCATCGGGTTGTGGGTCGGGATCACCACGACCTCGAGACCATAAATCTGCTGCAGCTCGAAGGCCTCGGTATCGGCAGTACCTGTCATGCCGGACAGCTTGTTGTAGGTCCTGAAATAGTTCTGGAAGGTGATAGATGCCAGCGTCTGCGATTCATTCTGAATCGGCACACCTTCTTTTGCCTCGACCGCCTGGTGCAGTCCTTCCGACCAGCGACGTCCCGGCATGGTGCGCCCGGTAAACTCATCGACAATGACAACCTTGCCATCCTGCACGATGTAGTCGACGTCCTTCTGGAACAGCAAGTGTGCGCGCATGGCAGCGTTGAGGTGGTGCATCAGGCCCAGGTTGGAGGCGTCGTAAAGACTCTCGCCCTCGTTCAACAGGCCATTCTTCGACAGCAGCGCCTCGACATGTTCGTGGCCATCATCCGTCAGGTATATCTGCTTGTTTTTCTCCTCGAGCGTGTAATCACCAGGCCCGTCCTCTTCTTCCTGGCGTTTGAGCTCGGGCATCAGGCGATTCATCGTGTCATACAGCTCCGAGCGCTCGTCAACCGGTCCGGAGATGACCAGTGGTGTACGCGCCTCGTCGATAAGAATCGAATCCACTTCGTCAACGATGGCAAAGTTACGACCCTGCTGGACACGATCATTGGCGGTGAACGCCATGTTGTCGCGCAGATAGTCAAAACCGAATTCATTATTCGTGCCGTAGGTAATATCCGCCTGGTAGGCAGCCTTCTTTTCTTCAAACGGCTGACCCGACAGGATAACGCCGGTCGTCATGCCCAGGAATTCGAAGACCTTGCCCATCCAGTCAGAGTCACGACGCGCAAGGTAGTCATTGACCGTGACCACGTGGACGCCGTTACCGGTCAGTGCGTTCAGGTAGGCAGGCAATGTAGCGACCAGCGTCTTGCCTTCACCGGTACGCATTTCGGCGATCCTGCCCTGGTGCAGCACCATGCCGCCAATCAGCTGTACATCAAAGTGGCGCATGTGCAGCGAACGCCAGGCCGCTTCACGCACCGCCGCAAAGGCTTGCGGCAGTAGATCGTCTATGGTCTCGCCATCAGCGAGTCGCTGGCGAAACTCCGCGGTCTTTGCACGCAAGGCCTCGTCTGACAGCGCCTTGAAATCGGGTTCCAGTGCGTTGATTCCGGCCACAACCTTTGACATACGCTTGAGCTGACGGTCATTACGACTGCCGAACAACTTGCTGATAACATTAAGTGCCATGAAATTCCTGAAATTGCAGTGATAAACGGAGCACGCATAATACCGCATGTCCCTGCAAATTAGCAGTTCGAAACAAGATTTTGGAGGGAGATCGGACCGCTTTGAACGGACCGGGGGTGGAATCAGCGAGTACTACTCACCAATGAACTTCGACGGATTGACCTTCTTGCCGTTGTGTAACACTTCAAAGTGTACATGCGGGCCGGTCGAACGACCGGTTGAGCCCATTAATGCGATTTGCTGGCCCTTTTTGACGGTATCACCGACGCCGACAAGGTGACTGTCATTATGACCATATCGTGTTGTATAGCCATTGCCATGGTTGACCTCGACAAGCTGGCCATATCCGGATTTCTTGCCTGCCCAGCTGACCACGCCATCGCCGACTGCCACGACTTCCGAACCCTTCTTGCCGGCAAAATCGAGCCCCTTGTGGAAATCCTGCTTGCCGGTAAACGGGTCATTGCGCTTGCCGTAGCGGGATGATAACCAGCCCTCGGCGACCGGACGCCCTGAAGGCATGACACGCTCGCTCAGGCTTCGGCTCATTAACAGGGATTCAAGCACGGAAAGCTTCTGTTCCCTGTCCATCAGCTCGGTTTCCATGTCGTCCAGCATGGAAAGAAAATCTGCCAGAGACACCGATTCCCTGCTGCCAGCCTCTTGCGGACCACCTACAGCGGGTACGGCATCGAAGTCGAATTCGCCCTTGTCGAGGTCACTCTGGCTGACCAGGCGGCCACCGAGGGCATTCAGTCGCAGCAGCTGTGCCTGCATCTGACCGATACGCAGTGTCAGGGCATCAATATTGGCCTGTGCACTCTGCCTGGCATCGGCTATTTCAGCCTGCTGTTCGCTGACAGCATCCTGCCAGCCGGTAAGGTATTTCAGCTCATCGTTACCCAGCTGGATACCTGCATAGACTGCAGCTGCCAGCAATAAAACCAGTCCGGCGGCGATGCTGAGTGCGACATGCAACAGGTTGATGTCATAATTCCACACCTGTCCGCGCTTGTTTGTAAACAGTATGATGTTCATATGCAAAATCGTTTAAGTATCCAATGAACAATCCCTTGCAAGTTAAAAAGTTACTCGGCGGCAGCCAGTATTCACGTCTCGTCAGCCAGGCCAGGGCCCTGCTGGGGCTGGACGGACTGATTCAGGAACTGCTTCCCGATGCACTGAAAACACACTGCCGTGTACTTTCTGTCCGGGATGAGACCCTGGTGCTTGCCGCTGATTCCCCGGTGTGGGCTGCCCGGCTGAAATTCCATTCCTCTCAGCTAGTAAAACAACTCAACCGTCAGCAAACTGTGAAACTGCGCACAGTTCGTATTCGCGTACGCCCGCCCGAAAAGCAGCTGGTAACCGAGCGGCGCAATACACCTCTAAAGCTTGGTATTAACAGCGCAACCGCACTGCGTCAGGCCGCAGACTCTGTATCGGACCCCGATCTGAAATCTGCACTGCTACGGCTTGCCAATCGACAATTTTCCCGCTGATCTGTGAAGAGCAGCAGGCTTCAGGTTACCGCGAGGAGGTAAATCAGCTAACAGGCACTGGCTGCAGAAATGAAATCGGGGCTTCATTGACATCATCAAATGTCACTTCTTCCCATGCCGATTCATCTGCCATCAGGGCACGCAGCAACTTATTGTTGAGCGCATGTCCCGACTTGTACCCGCTGAATGCACCGATCAAGCTGTGCCCCAGCAGGTAAAGATCACCAATTGCATCGAGTATTTTGTGCTTCACGAACTCGTCACGATAGCGCAGCCCGTCTTCATTCAGCACGCGGTACTCATCGAGCACCACCGCATTATCAAGACTGCCACCCAGCGCAAGTTCGCGTTCCCGCAACTGTTCGATCTCGTGCATGAACCCGAAGGTCCGCGCGCGACTGACTTCTTTCACAAAAGACGTCGTCGAGAAATCGATCTCTGAATGCTGTGTATTCGACTTGAATACCGGATGATCGAACTCGATCGTGAAACCAACCTTGAAGCCGTCAAACGGCTCAAAGCGCGCAATCTTGTCCTCATCCTCTACCTGTACCGGGCGCTTGATGCGAATAAATCGCTTCGGCGCATTTTGTTCCTCGATACCAGCGGACTGGATCAGGAAAACAAAAGGACCGGCACTGCCGTCCATGATTGGAACTTCAGCCGCACTCAGATCAATGTATGCATTATCGATACCCAGGCCTGCCATGGCAGACAGCAGGTGCTCTACGGTTGATATCCGTACATCACCATTGACCAGGGTCGTCGAAAGGCGGGTGTCACCGACGTTCTCGGGCCGTGCCTGAATCTGCACAACCCGTTCGAGATCGACGCGACAGAACACGATACCGGTATCCACCGGTGCCGGTCGTAGCGTCAAATATATCTTCTCACCAGTGTGCAAACCCACGCCGGTAGCGCGAATCACATTCTTGAGAGTACGTTGTCGAATCATGGCCTTATTCCTCTAAACTCAGCCGCATTGCTCTGACAAGTACCAGAAAAGCCGCGGCGATTGTAGCACAGCCACAACATGCTGCATAGGAGCATGTCGCGTTCAGACTAGAATTTGTCACACAGCCATCACTGCTATAAGAAAATTATATTAATGCATAAATTTCACATATGAATATCAAAGGCGGTCTAAAGCCCTGACTGATAAGCAGTCAGGGCTCTTCACCGCGGTTTACTGGCAGAGATTAGTCCGCCTGACGTCGCAAAAAAGCAGGGATATCGAGGTAATCCATATCTTCTGCTGAATTGCCACCGGCAGCCTGCGCGCGCTGGGCTGCCTTGTGTTTTTTACGCAACACAGTCGGACGATCAAAGTCCTCACCGCCTGCCGCTGTCGTGCTCGGCTTGGAAACCAGCGTCGGCTTTTGCTCAACCGGCTTGGCCTTCGACTCGGCACCCAGGCCCGTGGCAACGACGGTCACGCGCAGCTCATCACGCATATCCGGATCGATCACGGTGCCCACGACCACGGTGGCGTTTTCGGAGGCAAATTCCTTGACGGTGTTACCCACCTCTTCGAATTCACCGATGGCGAGATCCATGCCGGCCGTGACATTCACCAGGATGCCATTGGCGCCCATCAGGTCAATATCCTCCAGCAGCGGACTTGCCACGGCCGCTTCAGCCGCCTCACGTGCCCGGTCATCGCCCTTCGCGGTGCCGGATCCCATCATGGCCATACCCATTTCTGACATGACGGTGCGCACATCCGCAAAGTCGACATTGATCAGGCCGGGACGGGTAATCAGTTCCGCAATGCCCTGCACTGCACCCAGCAGCACGTCATTGGCTGAACGGAATGCATCCAGCAGACTGATCTGTTTGCCCAGGACCGACTGCAGCTTTTCGTTGGGAATGGTTATCAGGGAGTCCACGTACTGGCTCAGCTCCTTGATACCGTTATGGGCAACGTGTAAACGCCGGTTACCTTCAAAGGTAAATGGCTTGGTCACAACCGCCACCGTCAGGATACCAAGCTCCTTGGCGACCGACGCAACCACCGGTGCCGCACCGGTACCCGTACCACCACCCATACCGGCGGTGATAAACAGCATATCGGCCCCTTCGATGACCTCGGCGATCCTGTCGCGGTCTTCATGTGCAGCCTGGCGACCGACGTCGGGGTTGGCACCTGCACCCAGTCCCTTGGTGATGTCTACGCCAATTTGCAGTGTCGTGCGTGACGACATGTTTTTCAGTGCCTGCGAATCCGTATTCGCACATATAAATTCCTCGCCGCTGGAATGATAAGCATTCTCCTCCTCACGCTGCTGGCAGCAGCACTACTGCTCTCCCCCCAATCCACCGATGCCTTCTCATCTATTCCATCGCTTTCGCGAATAGGGCCCGCATCATCAACAATTGTTGCCAACCGCCATCAAATCGTTACCGGAAGAATAACAGCAAAAACACATCTCTTCTCCACCGCGGCACCATCACAG
>CAJQNP010000303.1 GCA_905479705.1 uncultured Gammaproteobacteria bacterium | reverse complement strand
CTTGTCTGTCGGCAGGTCGGCACGCGTGTGCGGGTCGGCCTGGTTGGTGGAGGTATGCAGGGCCAGCGTGTTGGCATCCACAAAGCGGCCGAATCCCTGCAGGTAACTGATACGCACACCCTTGTCGGTCTTCAGCGCCATCTCGCCGCGCGTTTCCAGTACCCGCCGGCGATGTGCCTCGAGATCCTTCCACACCAGCTTTGCCCTGTTGGTACCGGCGACGCCAAGGTGCGCGTCCTCGGCACGGTCACGCATGCGGTCAGCCGCCGCGCGCCACGCCTTTGAAGGAATGCAGCCGCGCCACAGGCATTCGCCACCCGGGAACGGCGAGTCGTTGACCAGTGCAACCTTCAGCCTGTGCGCCACCAGGTCGCGTGCACAGTCCTCGCCACCCGGGCCGCCGCCAATTACGACCACGTCGTAATCCCAGTCGCCCTCGGGTATGGCCGAGCCACCCGGCCCCATCCAGTCGACCGGCGACTCGATCAGGCCCTTCAGTGTGCGCAGGAACAGCGCCACGTCGGCGCCATTGATGACCCGGTGATCGGCCGTGATGGTGAAGGCACTGCCCTTCTCGGTATTCGACGAGATCGCCAGTATGGCGGACAGTCCCGGTGTAGCGATGGCGTCAAAGTAACTGACGTCGAACATCCCCATGTTGGAGATCTGGAAGGTCGCACCGCTGAATTCCTCGGGGTTGAGATGACGGGTGCGTGCACGCGCCACCAGGTCCTTCCAGTCTGCATTCAGTTCCGCCAGGTCGCGTGACTCGCAGCCCCGCAGGATCGGCACCACCAGGCCGCCGTCATCGGCCGCGACCGCCATGCCGATATCCGCCTGGCTGCGTTCAATCAGCTTGTCATCCGGCTGGTAGCACCAGTTCATCTTCGGGTGCTGCAGCATCGCCAGGCCACAGGCCTTGGCAACGGCGACGGTGACCGACACGCCGGCGGACCGGGAGGCCGCAATCAGCGGATCAAGGCGAATGTGCGAGGTCACCCGGAACGTCGGCATGGAGATGGAGGATGCCATGGCACGCGAGATGGCCTTTTCCATGGACTTCATGGGACGGCCGTTACCGGGCACGGCGACCTCGAACGGTGCCGGCGCCCGCTGGATGTCAGCGGCCGTGACCACACCGCCCGGACCCGAGCCACTGATGCGATCGATATCGGCACCCTGCTCTGCGGCCAGCCTGCGTGCCAGCGGGGATGCCTTGTTGCCCTGCGGGCGGGGTGTCGGCGCTGCTGCCGGGGCACTGCCCGCGGGCGCCGTTGACGAGGCTGCCGCCGGTGCTGACGGCGCAGCCACGGCGGCTGCCGCTGCTGCACCCTGTTTTGCCTCGCTGTTGTCGATGTCGGCCTTGTTTTCAACGATGTAGCCAATCGGGAGGGTTACCGCGACGACCGAATCAATCGCTGCAATGGGACCGGAAAGGTAGCCGTCGCGAAACACCTCCACGTCCATGACGGCCTTGTCGGTTTCCACCGTGGCAACAATGTCACCGCGCTTGACGGCATCGCCGATGTTCTTCTCCCAGCTCACCATGACGCCCTCGGTCATGGTGTCGGAGAGTTGCGGCATTTTGATTACATAGGGTTCAGACATACAGCAGACGTCCTTTAATAAATTTCTGTTGTAAAGTTGCAGGGCCGAATGCATTCGGCCTTGAGCATTTCGTTACTACGTTAAGGCCGAATGAATTCGGCCCTACAGTACGGCTCCATTGATATCAGCAGAGACGCCTGTCTCCATTCATACCCCGAACATCTTGCGTACGGCCTCGACCACGTCACCGGCATTCGGCAAGGCGGCCTTCTCCAGGGCATGGTTATAGGGAATCGGAATATTCAGGGCAGACACGCGTAGCGGTGCCGCATCCAGTTCAAAGAAACATTCTTCATTGATAATGGCCATGACCTCCGCGCCAACACCCACGGCGGGCTCTGCCTCCTCGACAATCACGGCACGGTGGGTCTTGCTGACCGAGTTGCGGATACCCTCGCGGTCCAGCGGGCTCAGCGTGTACAGGTCAATCACCTCGGCCTCGATGCCATGGTCCTTCGAAAGCTGCTCGGCAGCCTGCAGGCACCAGTGCACGGAGATATTGTAGCCGAACAGGGTCACATCCCGGCCCTGGCGCGCAACCTCGGAACCTTCCAGTGGATGGAAGTATTCAGCGTCGGGCACCGCGCCTTTCATGTTGTACATGAGTTCGTGTTCGTTGATAAACACCGGGTCGTTACAGCGCACCGCCGATTTCAGCAGGCCGTAGGCCTGGCGCGGGTTCGACGGTGTAACAACGCGCAGCCCGGCAATCCCCATGAAGACCTTTTCCATGCGCGCGGAGTGTTGTGAACCCAGCTGGTGCGCCGTGCCGCCCGGTGAACGGATCACCACCGGGGCCTCCAGCTGACCACCGGACATGTAGCGCACCTTGGCGGCCGTGTTGAATATCTGGTCCATGGCCAGCCAGGCAAAGTTGACCGACATGATCTCGATGATCGGACGAACGCCGAGGAACGAGGCACCGATACCCAGACCGGTATAGCCATTTTCGGAGATCGGCGTATCGATCACGCGGTCCTCGCCGTACTTGTCATACAGGCCGGTGGTCGCCTTGTAGGTCCCGCCGACCACACCGATGTCCTCACCCATGGCAATCACCATCGGGTCATTGGCCATCTCCTCGTCGTGGGCGCGCCGGATGGCTTCCCAGTACATGATCTCGGCCATTATTTCACCCCGCCCCTGACCCAGGGGTCATTCTCGGCGAGCACAAACTGCTCGACCTCGGACACCGGCGGCTCCGGTGAGTCTGTCGCGAAGCGGATCACCTCGTCTTCGATCTCGTCGAGGATCTCCGTGTCCATGTCCTTGAATTCTTCCTTGGTCAGCTCGCCGGCCTCGATCAGGCGATCGCGCAATATAATGAGCGGGTCCCGGCCACTCCACATGCGCTCCTCTTTCTTGGCGCGGTAGGCATTCGAGTCCGACATGGAGTGCCCCCGGTAGCGGTAGGTCATCAGCTCCAGGAAGTACGGTCCCTTGCCGGAACGCACATGCTTGACGGCCTTGCTGGCCGCCTTGTACACCAGGTCGAAGTCCTGGCCATCTTCCTGTGCCGACGGAATGTTGTAACCGGACACGCGTTTGTACTGGTCAATCACCGCGGTCGAGCGGTCGATGCGGGTACCGATGCCATAGAGGTTGTTCTCGCACACGTACAGCACCGGCAGGTTCCAGAGTGCTGCCATGTTGAGTGATTCGTGAAAGGTGCCCTGGTTGTTAGCCGCGTCACCCAGAAAACAGATACAGATCTCGTCACCACCCTGCATCTGGATACCCTTGGCAATACCGGCCGCCAGCGGAAACGGCCCGCCAACCAGGGCATAACCGCCCATGAAGCGGTTGGCGACATCGAAGATGTGCATCGAGCCACCGCGGCCCTTGCTGACCCCGGTCTCCTTGGCAAACAGCTCGGCCATGACGCGGCGTGGGTCGGAGCCGGACTTGATGGCGTGCACATGATCGCGGTAACTGGTGATGACGTAATCGTGACCGGGCTGCGCCGCTTCCAGCACGCCGAAGGCACAGGCCTCCTCACCGGGGTAGAGGTGCAGGAATCCGCCAATATTCCGTTCCACGTAGGCCTCGTAGCAACGTTCCTCGAAGCGGCGGGCAAACAACATTTCGCGCAGGACGCGTTTTTTTTCAGCGTTTTTCATAGTTTAGGGAAACAGCGGTACCCGAATCACAGCAAGCGCGATATGATCAGCGTTTTGCGTTAACAGGTCAAGGCAAAAAGCATGCGAATACCCTACGATCACAGTGAAAAAATCAAGCTAAATCAACACAAAGCAGCCGCCAGCGTGAAGCAGCTGGATGCCAGCCGGGTCGCCCTGTTGATTGTGCCGCAACAGCCGGACAAGGGCGTCTGGGAGCAGGTTGCCCACGCCGGGGTCCTCAAGCCGCGTTACCAGCGTGCCCTGCGCAAGGACAAGGATGCCACTCGCCTGGCCACCGACCTGCCCAATGACAACGGCACCCGCGTGATCCTGCAGGCGCTTGATCCCGAGGCAAGTACCTTTGAACTGCTCACCCTGGCGCGCAAGCTGGCCGCACAGGTGCTGGATATCGACCCGCCGTCCCTGCTGGTGCAGCTGGCCGGCTTTGAGCAGGCATCCGGCACTCGCATCCTGGAGGCGATCACGGCGGCAGTACTCGCCGCGGCCTGCCCGATGCCGAGCTACAAATCCGACAAGGACAGGCCCGCCGGTCTGAAACGCATCGATGTCTACGGGCTGCCAGGCAGGGCCAACCTCGCACAGGTACGCGCAGAGATCACCGGCAATCACCTCGCGCGCTGGCTAGCCGCCCTGCCATCGAACGAACTCACCCCCGGCAACTACCGCAAGTTCGTCAGCCAGCTGGCCAAGGCCGAGGGCTGGAGAATGGAATTCCTCGACACTCAAGCGCTGGCGCGCAAAAAGGCCGGTGCCTTTCTGGCCGTCTGCCAGGCCAGCCCGAAACACGATGCCGGTATCGTCAGGCTGCGCTACACACCGGGCAAGCGGGCCACGAAAAAACTGGCACTGGTCGGCAAGGGCATCTGTTTTGACACCGGCGGTGTCAATGTGAAACCCGCCAGGTACATGAACGGCATGCACGAGGACATGCAGGGCAGCGCCGTGGCACTTGGCACACTGCTGGCACTGAGCCGCCTGCAGGTCAATTACGCCGTCGACTGCTGGCTGGCGCTGGCCGAGAACCACATCGGCAGCAAGGCCTACAAGCCAAACGATGTCGTCATTGCCAGCAACGGTACCAGCATCGAGGTGAAGCACACCGATGCCGAGGGCCGCATGGTACTCGCCGACACCCTGGCGCTGGCCAGCAAGACAAAGCCGAACATGATGATTGACTATGCAACACTCACCGGTGCCTGCATCTATTCCCTGTCGTCGCGCTACAGCGGTGCCTTCAGCAACCGCGATGCCCTGCATAACACCCTGACGACGGCCGGTCGCGACAGCGGTGAACGGGTATGGCCGTTCCCGCTCGACAAGGATTTTGACGAGTCGCTGAAATCACCGGTTGCCGACATCCTGCAATGCACGCTGGAGGGCGATGCCGACCACATCCTGGCGGCGCGTTTCCTGAAGCGTTTCGTCAGTGACAGCATCGACTGGGTGCACATCGACCTCGCGGCCAGCAACCACAAGGGCGGACTGGGCCACATACCGACCGACACCACCGGTTTCGGGGTGCGTTACACGCTGAACCTGCTGCAGCAACAGGCCGTACTGAACACCTCATGGAACTGACACTGACACGGCCGGATGACTGGCACCTGCACGTGCGCGATGGTGACTCACTGGCGTCGGTGGTTCCGCATACCGCGCGACAATTCGGGCGTGCCATCATCATGCCCAACCTGCGGCCAGCGGTGACCAGCACGGCACTGGCGCGCGACTACCATGCACGCATCTGCGCCGCGATCCCGGCCGGTAGCGACTTCACCCCCCTCATGACCCTCTACCTGACCGACAACACCACGGCGGATGAGATTCATAGCGCGCAGGCAAGCGGGCTGGTGCAGGCCGTCAAGCTGTATCCGGCCGGCGCCACCACCCACTCGGATGCCGGCGTCACGGATATCGCCAACACCCATGACGCACTGGAGGCCATGCAGGCGGTCGGCATGCCGCTACTGGTGCACGGCGAGGTGACCGATCCACAGGTGGATGTCTTTGATCGCGAGAAGCAGTTTATTCAGCAGCACCTGCTAGCACTGTGCGAGCGTTTCCCCCGGCTGAAGGTCGTACTGGAACATGTCACCACGCGTGACGGCATCGAGTTCGTCAGGCAGGCCGGCAACAATGTAGCTGGTACGATTACCGCGCATCACCTGCTGCTGAACCGCAACGCCATGTTCGCGGGTGGCATGCGACCGCATGCCTACTGTCTGCCGGTACTGAAACGCGAGACGCACCGCGCCGCACTGCTCGAGGCCGCGACATCCGGCAACCCGAAGTTCTTTCTGGGTACGGACAGTGCACCGCATGCGCGTGACCAGAAAGAATCGGCCTGCGGCTGTGCCGGCATCTACACGGCCCATGCAGCACTTGAGCTGTATGCACAGGCCTTTGAGGAGGCCGGCGCACTGGATCGCCTGGATGGGTTTGCCAGCCACTTCGGAGCGGATTTCTACGGCCTGCCGCGGAACACGGCAACGCTCACGCTGGAGAAAACCGACTGGCAAGTGCCGGACAGTTACCCGCTCGGGGACACCTCGGTCGTGCCCCTGTTTGCCGGTGAAATACTCCACTGGCGTGTGAAACGATAAACACCCAGGGCTATTGTCTGTAAGGTCATTCCGGCGCAGGCGGGAACCCGTGGAACCAGCCTCCAGTGCCAGCGACTACTGGATTATTCGCCATGCTCTCCCTGCGGGCGTTCAACGCGCTGTGCGCTTTTGACCCGCCTGCGCGGGAATGACTGAAAGTTAATTCACCTCAGGCCTGTTGAAACTACAGCAACACCACACATCAATAGACATGCCTGATACGGTAACCCTGCTGCTCCAGCAGGTTCAGCAACCCCTTGTCACCCGGCAGGTGCAGGGCGCCGACGGCGATGAAGGCCCTGCCTGTCTGTAGCACAGGCTGTGCGCGCTCCGCCATGCGCTGATTGCGCTCATCAATGACCCGGCGCTGGAAGTCATCGGCCATCTGCTGATTGCCTTTTTCCTTGTAGGAATCGTTTATTCGCATCAGGGCGCCCAGGTCACGCGCATGGTAGGCCGCCAGCATCTGCCGGTACATGTCATCCAGTTCAGGGTAGTACTCCACTGCATCACTCAGCAGGGTAATCTGGTCGGCCTCGGGCATGCCGTCGAACAGGTCGAGTTGCTCCTGCATGGTCTCCAGACCCTTTACGGCCTTGG
>CAJQNP010000302.1 GCA_905479705.1 uncultured Gammaproteobacteria bacterium | reverse complement strand
CACCTGCACTGGGGTGTCAGCCTCAATGATGCGCGCATCGACCCGCTGCTGTTCCTGCCCGCGGAGCAGCAGGCTGCCAACCAGTCGAACGAGGCAACGCCATGAAACCCCTCAGCGGGTATGCACTGGCTGACCTGCGGCGCATTTACCGCACCCTGCACGGTCAGCTGCAGCAGGACTTCGAGCTGATGGACTCGGAACTGCTGCAGGATCTGCAAACCTTCCTGCAGTCGCAGGCCCGTGAGGCCGGTGTGGATGTTTCCGTGCATGCGCAATGGGCCGCATGGTTGAACGATGGCAAACCGGTGAGTTGCACGTAAGAGGAATTCGCGCCTGCAAGGCGCTCCTACGACAATAGCTGACATAAGTGCATGGTCGCGGATGCGATCCGCTCCTACACCTGATTAAAGCGCCTGTAGGAACGTCTCGCCAGTTGTGTTCATTCAAAGAACAAGTTAATTCAGCTGTAGGAGCGGATCGCATCCGCGACAGCGGTTCTCCCCGAATGTAAATACAATCTGTCTACTTGAGGGTTACGCGTTCGTGTCTAATTGCGCAGGAGCGCCTTGCAGGCGCGAACAGCTTCACTGCTTGGCGCGCAGCGTCTCCAGCACCGACCGGTACAACTGCGCATCGGCCTCGCTGAAACAGCAGGCAATGATGCGTTCAAAGCGATCCTCGAATTCAAGCATGGCCGAGACGGCGATCTTCGCCGCCTGGTCTTTCGGAAAACCGTACACGCCGGTGCTGATCGCCGGAAAGGCAATGCTGCGTACCTCGTTCTGCAGCGCCACCTCGAAACTGTTGCGGTAACACGCCTCCAGTAACCGCGCCTCGTAGCGCTCACCCCCCTGCCACACCGGACCCACGGTATGAATGATGCGCCGCGCCGGCAGATCAAACCCCGGCGTGAGTTTTGCCTCACCGGTTCGGCAACCCTTCAGGGTACGACAGAAATCGAGCAACACCGGACCGGCCGCGGCATGGATCGCACCGTCGACACCGCCGCCACCCAGCAGGCTGGTATTCGCGGCATTGACGATGGCATCCACAGCCAGCGTGGTGATGTCCTCACAGATGATCTCGAGCATGCTTGTCCGTTGACTGTTTAGTTATCCATCAGGCGCCCGCGCGGAAACCTGGTCCATCCGCCCCCCGACACAGCGCCGGTAAATCAGTATAGCCCAGCGGCTTTTCACAAATCAGCTATGTTAGAGTAGCTGCAAAACGGACCGTTACTTCAAGGGGAAAGTATGCCGCGCCTGATTACACTATCTCGAGCCGCACGCCTGGTTGGCGTGAAACGCGGCGCACTGCAGAGCAAGATTCAACAGGGTGAACTCAGGACTTTCGAGGGCGAACTGCTGCTCTCCGACCTGTTGCACGTCTACCCGCAGACAAAAGTTGAAGACACGACCATGCTCGAACGTGTCGAGCACATCATGGAAAATGCGGTCAACAAGATCATCCGTCCCGACGAGGACACGCCGGACAGCAATACCCTGGCAGCACGCATCCTGGTAATCAGCCAGGAACTGGCCCAGGCCCGGCAGGAGTCGCGGCGCTACAAACTACTCGTCAACGACCTCGGGCAGAAGCTGGAGGAACTGGCGACAGACACCGAACAGACGCCGGATACGGCATTTAGTAAACTACAGGCCTGGTTCCAGCAGGCGCTGGAGACGGGTGTCGAGCACAACGGCGACACCGAAATTATCGCCAAAGAGGCCTTTTTACGCGTCATGGCAGCACAGGTTCGTATCCTGCCCAGCGGGCATGAATTCTTGATAGAAGGCTCGGACTCGATCCTGGAGGCCGGCCTGCGCAGCGGCCTGGCGCTGGATTATGGCTGCAGCAACGGCAACTGCGGCAAGTGCAAGGCCAAGGTCGTCTCCGGCCAGGTCAAGAAAATCGCCCCCCATGACTACGCCCTGTCAGACACCGAGAAGGGTCTGGGGATCATCCTCGCCTGCTGCAATACCGCGGTTACCGACGTGGTGCTGGAGGCCGAGGAAGCGCTGGGTGCCTATGACATTCCACAGCAGGAAATCGACGTTCGCATCAAGAAGATCGAGCAGCCCGACGACCGCGTACTGATCCTGCATGCCAAGACGCCACGCACCGAGCGGCTGCGTTTTCTTGCCGGCCAGTACCTGACCCTCCAGCTCGACAGTCTGCCGGCACTGGGCTGCTCCATTGCCAGCTGCCCCTGCGACGACATGAACCTGCAGTTTCATATACCGGCAAGCGCCAGTAATCCGTTCATCGAGGCACTGGCGCAGTCCTGCAAGGCCAACGACACGTTGTCCATTAAAGGACCACAGGGAGACTTTACACTCAACGAGGACTCGCCGCGCTCGCTGCTGTTCATCGCCGTGGACGCCGGCTTCGGGCCGGTCAAGAGCCTGATCGAACATGCCATGGCACTGGATACCGCGGAAAACATCCACCTCATCTGGATCACCACAGCGGGCAACAGCCACTACCTCGGCAACCTGTGCCGTTCCTGGGATGACGCACTGGACAACTTTGATTTTACTGCGCTGGAGGCAATGCAAGCGGACAGCGTCGAATCACTGCTGCCACCGATTGTTACCGACCTGTCGAACATTGCCGATCTGGATGTCTATGCCTGCACGCCCGAGCCGTTGATCAAACCGCTGCAGCAGTACCTGACAGACAACGGTGTGCTGAGCGCACAACTGCGCATGGAACCAGTCCGCCAGAATCCGCCGGCAGGCTAGAGAAAGTCTGATTATTTAGTCATTCCGGGTGGACCATGGCGGAAACCCGGACAAAAGCGCGTCGCGTGTTGAATGACTGAAGGACAGTCCGCGGGGCAAGCATAGCGAGTAATCAGGGGATTTGACTGCATGCGCCGGGGATTCCCGCTTGCGCGGGAATGACAGAAACCGGAGTAACCGGGGCCTGCCGGGTCGCTACTTGACGATCTTCAGTGCCGGGCGCTTGCCCGGCCTGCCGCCACCGCTATCTTCCGGTTCTGGCTCGCTGTCATCTTCATTGAAGACCATGCCGCGACCGTTCTCCTTGGCGTAGATAGCCAGCACCGAATCCAGCGGCACGTACACATCGGTCGAGATACCCCCGAAGCGGGCACGAAAGCCGATGGCATCATTGCCGAGCATCAGGCCTTCCACGGCCTGCGGACTGATATTCAGGACGATCTTGCCGTTCTGGCCCTGCTGCGCGGGCACTTCCACGCCCTCGCCCTCGATGTCCACCAGCAGGTGCGGTGTCATTTCATTATCGAGAATCCACTCATGGATCGCACGGACGAGATAGGGACGACTGCGTGTCATACAGAAGAAGATACTAGGATTTTTCGACAGTGACCAACTTTACGGCCCGGTACAGTGCGGTCACGGTAAACAACGGGGTACAGGGCTTATTCCCTCATCTCCCGTTCGGCCTCTGACAGGCTGGCCTGAAATGATTCACGCTCGAACATGCGCTCGGCATAATCAAGCACCGGCTTGGCCTGGCGCGGCAGTTCAATGCGATAGCGTGTCAGGCGCCACAGGATAGGAACAATACTGGCATCGACCAGCGTGAACTCATCGCTGAGAAAATACGGCTTGGCGGCAAACACCTCGGCGCTGGAAGTCAGGCTGTCGCGCAGTTCCTTGCGCGCCTTGGCCGAGGTCTTCTCGCCCTTGGATTCCAGTGCGGATACCAGCCCGTACCAGTCCTGCTCGATACGAAACAGCGCGAGCCGCGTGCGCGCCCGGGAAACCGGGTCTACCGGCATCAGCGGCGGGTGCGGAAAGCGCTCATCCAGGTATTCCATGATGGTGTGCGAGTCATACAGCACCAGTTCGCGGTCGACCAGCGTCGGTACCGTGTTGTACGGATTCAGGTCAATCAGGTCCTCGGGCTTGTGAGTGGCATCAACATCGAGGATCTCGACAGTGATGCCCTTCTCGGCCAGTACCATGCGTACCCGATGGCTTTGTGGGCAAGTTGTAGAAGAAAATAAATTCATAACTGAACGACGGTTGGCGACCAGGGCCATATCAGGCATACCTCAGGGTTAACATCTCCGATTACCGGGGTAAGCCGGGCCTAGTGAATATCTTTCCAGTAGTCTTTCTTCAGCACATAGGCCAGCACCAGGAATACCAGCAGGAACAGGATCACCTTGGTTCCCAGTTGACGGCGCTCGTACTTTGCCGGCTCGCCCATGTAATCAAGGAAGTTGACCAGGTCACGCACGGTGCGATCGAACTCCTTGGGAGTCTGCAGACCGGGTTCGACCAGCTTCAGCTTGACGACCTTGTGTTCCGTACCATCATGGTCCTTCTCGGTGGTGATCACGGCTTCCTGGCTACCCTGCAGTTCCCACAGGACATTCGGCATACCGACGTCCGGGAATACCAGGTTATTGGTGCCGATGTGACGGGCATCGTCACGGTAGAAACTGCGCATGTAGGTATACAGCCAGTCAACACCGCGGGCGCGGGCAATCACGGTCAGGTCCGGCGGTACCGTGCCAAACCACTCCTTGGCATCGGCACTGGCGGTCGCAACAGTCATCAGTTCACCTACCTTGCCGCCGGTGAACATCAGGTTCTCGCTGACCAGTTTCTCGTCGATACCCAGATCCTTGCCCATGCGCTCGTAGCGCATCAGCGAGGCCGAGTGACAGCTCAGGCAGTAGTTGACGAAGGTACGTGCACCACGTTGCAGCGACTGCACGTTGGTCGGATCGATATTCGCCTCGTCGAGAATCACACCCGTACCGGCGGCCGACACCCAGGCAGGCGCAAGCACAAGCAATACAATGGCTAGATAATTTTTCATGACGTCACCCTGTCCGGTACCGGCCTGGTCTTTTCAAATTTCGGTATAAACAACAGCGATACAAAGAACCCGAAATACAGCAGGGTGAAACCACGTGCAAACCAGGTCATTATCTCGGTAGCTGGCTGGGTACCGAGATATCCGAGAGCAATGAAACTGACCACGAAAATACCGATGGCGACCTTGTAGATCGTACCGCGATAGCGAATGGACTTGACCGGACTGCGATCCAGCCAGGGCAGCAGGAACAACACGAAGATCGCTCCACCCATGGCGACCACACCCAGGAACTTGTCCGGCACAGCGCGCAGAATGGCGTAGAACGGCGTGAAGTACCACAGCGGCACAATGTGCTCCGGGGTCTTCAGCGGATCAGCCGGGATAAAGTTGTCGCGCTCGAGGAACCAGCCCCCCATCTCCGGCATGAAGAACACAATGACAGAGAAGATGATCAGGAACACGACCACACCGACAATGTCTTTCACGGTGTAGTACGGATGGAACGGAATACCGTCGACCGGAATGCCGTTCTCGTCCTTGTTCTTCTTGATCTCGACGCCGTCCGGGTTGTTGGAACCCACTTCATGCAGCGCGAGGATATGCAGCACCACCAGCGCCAGCAGCACGATCGGCACGGCAATCACGTGGAACGCGAAGAAACGGTTCAGGGTTGCGTCGGCAATCACGTAGTCACCGCGAATCCACAGTGCCAGCGAATCACCCACCCACGGAATGGCACCGAACAGCGAGATGATCACCTGTGCACCCCAGTAGGACATCTGGCCCCACGGCAGCAGGTAGCCCATGAAGGCCTCGGCCATCAGGCACACGTAGATGATCATGCCGAAGATCCAGATGAGCTCACGTGGTTTCTTGAAGGACCCGTAGATCAGGCCACGGAACATATGCAGGTAGACAACGACGAAGAACATCGAGGCACCGGTGGAATGCATGTAGCGGATCAGCCAGCCCCAGTTGACGTCGCGCATGATGTATTCAACCGAGTTGAAGGCCATCGCGGCATCGGGCTTGTAGTTCATGGTCAGCCAGACGCCGGTGAGGATCTGGATAACCAGAACCAGCAGCGCCAGCGAACCGAAGTAATACCAGAAGTTAAAATTCTTGGGTGCGTAGTACTCGGCCAGGTGCTCGTACCACATCTTGCTGAGTGGAAAACGCGCATCGATCCAGCCAAGCAGACCCTTGTCCCATTTCTCGCCCATTATGCGGCCCCCCCGTCTTCACCGATCATGATTTCGTTATCGCTGAGGTAACGATGCGGCGGAACTTCCAGGTTCAGTGGTGCCGGGACACCCTTGTAGACACGACCGGCAAGATCAAATGTCGAACCATGACACGGGCAGAAAAAGCCACCCTTCCAGTCCGGACCCAGGTCGGCCGGGGCAACGTCCGGTCGGTAGGTCGGCGAACAGCCGAGGTGGGTGCAGATGCCGACGGTCACGAGCAGTTCCGGCTTGATGGAACGGTAACCGTTCTGCGCATAGGCCGGTTGCATCGGCTGCAGGGATTCAGGATCTCGCAAGTCGCCGTCCAGTGTTGGCAGCGTCTCGAGCATTTCCTCGGTACGCTTGACCATCCACACCGGCTTGCCACGCCACTTGACGCGAATCATCTGTCCGGATTCGAGCTTGCTGACATCGGCACGCACGGGCGCGCCGGCGGCACGAGCCTTGGCGCTGGGTTGCATGGAAGATACAAAGGGGACCAGTACAAAACCGACTCCAACCGCTCCGACAACTGTGGTTGCGGCCGTCAGAAAACGGCGTCTGCCTGTGTTGGTTTTATCGCCACTCATATGGCAATCTCCGACTTTTATATAGAAAACAGTATGTTATGCGGAAACATCCAATCCGGGCGGCGCTCGAAGGCTGCATCGCAATATTGGAATATTCTGATTTATTTCACACGCATCACAAGAACCGCATAGGATGGTCTAACAACCCGATTAGGTCAAGGGGCAAGTGGGAAAAAGCGCGCTGTCTTGACGCTGTTTTTTTGATTACAGCATCAAACCGGGTTATCGATATCGATGAAGTGGTGCTCGAGTGAAAACTGGCCGGCCAGGTACTCGCCCAGCGCCTTCACGCCGTAGCGTTCCGTGGCATGATGCCCCGCCGCAATGTAATGAATGCCGCACTCGCGAGCAATGTGCACCGTCTGCTCCGAGATCTCGCCACTGATGAAGGCATCGAGCCCCTGCCCGACCGCAGCCTCAAGATAGGATTGCGCCGCACCGGTGCACCAGCCAACACGGCGGATCTCGGTGGCAGCGCCCGGTATATGTAACGGTACCCTGCCAAGGCGCTGCTCGATCAGCTTGCACAGCGCCGCGGCAGACACGGGTTGCGACAACACACCAGACTGCGCCAGCGACAGTCCGCCGTCATCACCGAAACCACCCTGCGGTTCGATACCGAGCAGCATCGCCAGCTGTGCGTTATTACCCAGCTCCGGGTGGGCATCCAGCGGCAAGTGGTAGGCCAGCAAGCTGGTGTCGCTGCCCAGCAGGCGCTTCAGCCGGGCGCGTTTCATGCCGGTGATGCAGGCATCCTCACCCTTCCAGAAAAAACCGTGATGCACCACGATGGCGTCGGCCTGTTGCTCGATCGCGGCATCGATCAGCGCCTGGCTGGCCGTCACGCCACTGACGAGCCGCGTGACCTGCGCGCGCCCCTCGACCTGCAAACCGTTCGGGCAGTAATCGGCAAAGCTGTCGGCCGACAACAGGGTGTTTGTATAATCAACCAGCGCTTTCAGGGTTACCATGGCATTACATCCTGTTATGGTGCAATTCAGTACAGCAACCAAGGGTATCGCACTCGGGCAAACGAACACATGGCAATTCGTAAATTACTTTCCTTTGTAGTGCAGACCATTGTGGCCGGCCTGGCTGCTGCCTTCCTGTACGTCCTGCTGATCCAGCCGGAACTGATGCGCAGCACGGCCCAGGTCGTTGCCGTGCGCGAACCCGTTGAAGAACCTGTACTGATCGAGGCCGAACAGCCCCCCGAAAACGAGGCCAACGGACCGGTCTCCTATGCAGACGCCGTTGAAAAGGCCGTCCCGGCCGTGGTCAACATACATACCGCCAAGGTGATCACCCACCGGGTTCATCCCCTGCTGAAAGATCCGGTGTTCCAGCAGTTCTTCGGCGACCGCTTCGCCAAGGCACGCAAGGAGATACAGACCAGCCTTGGCTCCGGCGTGCTGATCAGCGCACAGGGCTACGTGTTGACCAACAACCACGTCATCGAGGGCGCCGACCAGATCCAGGTATTGCTTGCCGATGGCCGCCATGAAAAGGCCACCGTCGTCGGCACCGACTCGGACACCGACCTTGCCGTGCTGCATATCGAGGCAGAGGGCCTGCCGAGCCTGGTGATCGGCGACTCCGCCAAACTGCGCGTCGGTGACGTGGTGCTGGCGATTGGCAACCCCTTCGGTGTCGGCCAGACCGTGACCTCTGGCATCGTCAGTGCCACCGGGCGCGACCACCTCGGCATTACCGCCTACGAGGAATTCATCCAGACCGATGCCGCCATCAACCCGGGCAATTCCGGTGGCGCCCTGATCAACACGCACGGTGAACTGATTGGCATCAACTCGGCGATCTACAGCCAGAGCGGCGGTTCGCAGGGCATCGGCTTTGCCATCCCGGTCAACCTTGCCAAGGGCGTGATGACGCAGATCATCGAGCAGGGACACGTGGTACGCGGCTGGCTGGGTATCGAGGCACAGGACATGACACATCAGCTTGCCAGCGTGTACGGCCTGACCTACCGGCCCGGCATGTTCATCGGCGGGGTCTTGCTGGACGGGCCTGCCGGCAAGGCCGGACTGCGACCCAGTGACATCGTCGTGTCGATTGACGGTGAGATCATCGAGGAGACCAGTGCGGCCATGAAGACCATCTCGGCGCAGCCACCGGGCACCGAGATCACGCTGGCCGGTTATCGCGAGAATGAACCGTTCAGCATCAGGGTCACCGTCATTCAAAGACCCGGCGAGATCACCACCTCGACCTCGCGCCTGTAGGCCAGCTTCCAGCCAATCATTCGCGCACCTTTGCCGGGCCGGATGCATTCGGCCAGTGATGCATCAGCGGCAACGCCCGATCGAATGAATTAGACCCTACGCACAGCCGAATGCCGGCGACGCCATTAACGGCTGGTCGAATGAATTCGAGCCCACGCACAGCCGAAGCCGGCGACGCCATTAACGGCTGGTCGAATGAATTCGAGCCCACGCACAGCCGAAGCCGGCGATGCCATTAACGGCTGGTCGAATGAATTCGACCCTACACACAGCCGAAGCCGGCGACGCCATTAACGGCTGGTCGAATGAATTCGAGCCTGCGCACAGCCGAAGCCGGCGATTTCATTAATGGCTGGTCGAATGAATTCGACCCTACACACAGCCGTATATCGGCGTCTCCATTGTAGGGTCGAATTCATTCGACCGCGCACACTTCGGTCCTACAGCAGCTGTTGCAATGCCGCCAGGAAGGCCGCATTTTCCTCCGGCAGGCCCACGGTTACACGCAGACAGTCCTGTAGCGCGGGGGCTGAACCGTGCAGGTTCTTGATCAGGATGCCGGCCGATTTCAGGCCCTCGAAGATCGAGGTGGCCTGCCCGGCCGGTGTGCGAAACAGG
>CAJQNP010000301.1 GCA_905479705.1 uncultured Gammaproteobacteria bacterium | reverse complement strand
CCCCTGTTCGAGGACATTTCCGTGAAATTCGGGGATGGCAATCGCTATGGCCTGATTGGTGCCAACGGTTGCGGCAAGTCCACCCTGATGAAGATCCTCGGCGGTGACCTGGAGCCCAGTGCCGGTAACGTCGCCATCGATGCCAACGAACGCGTTGGCAAGTTGCGCCAGGATCAGTTTGCCTTCGAGGACTTCACGGTGATCGATACCGTGATCATGGGCCACCAGGAGCTGTGGGAGATCAAGCAGGAACGTGACCGCCTGTACTCGCTGCCAGAGATGTCGGAAGAGGAAGGCATGCAGGTCGCCGAGCTGGAGATCGGGTTTGCCGAGATGGATGGCTACAGCGCGGAATCGCGCGCCGGTGAATTGTTGCTGGGCCTGGAGATCCCGCTGGAACAGCACAATGGCCTGATGTCGGCCGTTGCTCCGGGCTGGAAGCTGCGCGTGTTGCTGGCGCAGGCGCTGTTTGCCGATCCCGATATCATGCTGCTCGACGAGCCGACCAATAACCTCGACATCAACACCATTCGCTGGCTGGAAAGCGTGCTGAACGAACGCAACAGCACCATGATCATTATTTCGCATGACCGGCACTTCCTGAACAGCGTCTGCACGCACATGGCAGACCTCGATTACGGCGAGCTGCGTATCTATCCGGGTAACTATGATGAATACATGACGGCCGCAACCCAGGTGCGTGAACGTCAGCAGTCCAATAATGCAAAGAAGAAGGCGCAGATCGCCGAGTTGCAGGCCTTTGTCAGTCGCTTCTCCGCAAACGCGTCGAAGGCCAAGCAGGCAACCTCGCGAGCACGCCAGCTGGAGAAGATACAGCTCGACGTGATCAAGCCTTCCAGCCGTGTTAATCCTTTTATTCGCTTCGATGTCGCCAAGAAGCTTTACCGCATGGCGCTTGATGTCGAGGGCCTGAGCAAGGGCTATGACCAGGGTCCGTTGTTCGACAAGCTGGACCTGAAGATCGAGGTCGGTGAGCGCGTCGCCATTATTGGTCCGAACGGCATCGGCAAGACAACCCTGCTGCGTACCCTGGCGGGTGACCTGGAGAAGGACAAGGGACGCCTCAAGTGGTCGGAAAATGCAAACATCGGTTATTTCGCACAGGATCATGCAGCTGACTTTGAATCAGGCGACAGCCTGTTCGACTGGATGAGCCGCTACGGCAAGCCCGGTGATGACGAGCAGGTGATACGCGGAACACTCGGTCGCCTGTTGTTCTCGCAGGACGAGATCAAGAAGCCGGTAAACGTGGTGTCGGGTGGCGAGCAGGGCAGGTTGCTGTTCGGGCGTCTGATGCTGCAGCAGCCAAATATCATGTTGATGGACGAGCCGACCAATCACCTCGACATGGAATCCATCGAGTCCCTTAACCTCGCGCTGGAAAACTACCCGGGCACGTTGATCTTTGTCAGTCATGACCGCGAGTTCGTTTCTTCGCTGGCCACCCGCATCGTCGAGATGCGGCCGGACGGGCTGGTCAACTTCAGTGGCAGCTACGAGGATTACCTGCGCGACCAGGAAGACGGGCTGAAAAAGGCCGGCTAGTCTGGAATTCGATAGCGGCTATCAGTTATGGTGGAGGCCTGCCAGCCAGGATTGAATCAAGCTATGAATAACGTCATGGCCGTGTTTCTAAACGGTATCGCGCAACTGGAATATGACCGGGACCGGCTGTTGCCGGACCACCAGGCGGCCTATCTCGACAAGATGGATGCCAAGATGGACGCCGGCATCCTGGTGGGTAACGAGACCGTCACGGAGCCGGACCAGAACCAGCGCACCCAGTTTGCGGCTGCCAATCTTGCCCATGCCCTGCAGGCCCAGGACGAGGCGGTCGCCGCCGCCATGTGCAGCTACCTGGCGATACGCCTGCCCGACCTGAAGCAGGTCAAGATCGAGGACGAGGACGGTGAGATCTCGATTGAATTTATCTTCGACGAGCCGTATCGCAAGCAGGTGGCAGTCGACTTTTCAGGACTGCACTGAGGCCTGGGCCTGCTGATAACAGGCCGAGATTGGTGGGAAACGACGGGCCTGCCCCGTTAATTCTGAAAGTACAAAAATAATATAAAACAATAAGATATTATATATATCTAGAATATAAGATTAATTTATACCTGCAAGTGAACTGATTTTAAACGGGCAGTTCGCTAAAATACCCGGCTACAACAAGTCAGTCTGGCCCGGTCCGGGCAAATTACCTGAACGGAGGAAGTATGGACTTTGCCCATGCGCTTGGTTTGAACAAGGTGCCCGAGACACCGGAAGAAGAACGGGAAAAGCTGCAGCTGTATATCAACCTGAAGCTGGCCTCATCCGGGCAGCCCACCTGTATTCCCGAAGGATCAGCCCGCATTTTTGGTATATCGCGCGACCTGCTGAAGAGCTACCGCGAGAAGAACCGCCTGCTTTCCAATTACCAGTGCCCGGTCGATGTGCGCATCCAGGACTTCCTGAAGCGCTACCTTGACGACCTGGATCTTATGGACCTTGAGGGCGTACCCAAACTGCCGACGCAAACCTTCGTGCTGGACCGTCACGGCGTGGCGCGCGAGTTGTCGCTGCCCATGGGTAAGGACGAGTTTCACTCGGATATCGTCTCGAGTTACCGGGTGCAGCAGGGCGTGTTGCATAACCCGGCCAGTGATCGACGTACCACCGAGGGTTCGTTCCATGTTGCCGAGGGCGGCCTGCCGGTGGCCGGTGACAAGAAGGCCGTGCCGAAACAGACCTTTGCATACATGCTGGCGAAGGCGCTGACACCTCCGGACGAGCTGTTGACCATCCCGTTTACCTCGAGCCTGCCAACACCCGCGCGCATGTTCGTGTCGCTGTTGCTGCGGCCCACCGTGTGTCCCGAGATTCCGAACAAGGAAGCAGAGAAGACCATGGAAGTGCGTTTCTTTGCGCCTGGCAACCTGGTCAGCAACCTGGACTTCGTGGAAAGTATCTTTGGCAATGGCGGCAACCCCCATCTCGCAGAGTTTGATGCCGGACTGGACGTAGAACACTGGACCGGCACAACCGGTTGCGTGATCCTCGCGCCGCACCTGGTTGGCACGACCAAGAAAGAGGCCGGCCTGCCGCAGTGGAGCAAGGCAACCAGTCGCCAGCGCAAGGACGGCATGTGCTGGAAAGAACCGGATGAGCTGTATAACAACGGCCAGGCATTCAAGCTGACGGCGCGCGATGAATCCGGCGTGATCGTGACCATGCTGGCGGACAATTATTTCGGTTACTGCAAGAAGGAAGTCAAAACCCAGATCGGTTTTTCTGCGAACCTCTTCGGCCTTGCTGAAGAGGAGCATGCAGGCGGCGCACTGGCCTTTCCACGCCGCAATCACGGTGAGGAGTTTGGCGTGGACAGCCGCACCTACAAGCCCGGTTATTCGTTTGACGACATGGTTGCCCGCTATGGCAGCGTTATGGACGTCAAACCCGAGGGTTACGCTGTTGACAGAAACTACCCCGACGTTATTTACCTGAAGCAGCGGGTACGCATGGATCTGAATGCCCAGACAATCACCTGGGAATATAATGACGAGAAGCAGACGATTCGGCTGCAGCCCGGCAAGACCTACATACAACCCAGTGGCTACAAGATCGAGATGAAGAAACACCCCGGTGCGCCGTCCTGGCGACTGGTGGGAACTAATTCTGAAGGCACCTTCTGCCACAAGCCCAGCACGGTGTCGGGCGGTGGCAAGTCCGAGATATCCAAGTCCCTGAACGATGCGGTCATCTACCGGCCGCTGTTCGTAGATGATCTGCAAAAAGATCTCGACATGGTGCAGGAGATATTTGAAAAGGATTACACCACGCGTTTCAAGCAGGGTTTCGAGCACGAAGACCGCGATGCCACGCGCAAGCCGCTGAGTCCGGAACGCAGTCTTGGTTCGGTTATCAAGCTGCTGACGCCTACATCGACCTATACCGATGAGTTCAATGAATGGCTGGCCTCGATCTCGCCGCGTATTCTCGCGCTGGCGTTCCTGATCAAGCGTTTCTATCGTACGCAGTGGGGCGGCCACTGGCGCGATCACCTGTCTGTCGACGAGGTCGATGGTGCGCCGGCGCACGAGTTGAAACTCTATGACCGTACGATAGTGGCTTCCTACTTGCGTGTCGGTTTTGATGGTGATTCCAAGTGGCGTACATTCAAGTTGCGGCAGGATTACATCGCGACCGAGAAGGTGCAGATGGAAGATGACATCACGGCCTCGGTGGTTGTGCCGTATGCCTGTATCGAGGGCTGTGGTCCGGAACGCATCGATGATAACAGCGTCAAGCTGGTGAAGAACTGCGAGTACCGCCTGTTCCAGCGGCCCGATGATGCGATCCATCCCGGCTATGACGTCCAGACAGAGCTCGACCTGTCCGGCCCAGGCAACTTCATCGCCAACTTCGAGCCCCTGGACCGCGACAAGCTGACGGCACTCATCGAGGACGTTCACACTTTCTACCAGTTCACCGAACCCATGCAGAAACTGCTCAAGGATGCCTACGACAGCAACGCCTCCTACGTTGTTTCATCGGCCCATCCGCGCATGGTCGACGGAAAGCCCTCGAAGAATCCACGCTACCAGCAGATTCGCCCGGATATCGTCAAGCCCGACCGGACCTACATTGCAGAGATGAGCACACGTCTGCACCGCAAGCTGGATGTCGACGCCACCGTGTGCCACCCGGTTGATGCCGTGCTCACCGGCCGTCGCAACAATCCACCGGAGCCGGGTATCCGCTCGCTGGCGGTGTATAACCCGATTCACTACCAGGAGCTGCCGGAACTGTTCATGGACTTCGTGTGCAGCCTGACCGGCAAGTCACCATCGACAACCGGGGCCGGCAGCGAGGGCGCGTTGACCAAGGGGCCGTTCAACGCGCTGCGTACCACGGCAGACCTGAATAATGCACTGGTCTCCTTTATCCTGACGGGGCATGCCGGCTTTTCAAGTTCGGCCGGTTATGTCGGCCCCAATGTCCGCGTCGATCACGACATCAGCCTGCTGATTCCGGAGATCTGGGCACGCCTGTCACTGGAAGAAAGAGACCCCGACTACCTGATCAAGCACGGTTATCTCGAGCCACTGGAAGATTTTCAGCATGCTGGCAAGCGTGTGCTTGCCAGCCGTCTTGGCTACCGTATCACCGAGCACTTTGTACACGGCTTCTTTGGCAAGATATTCGATAATCCGAGCGCCGTATTCACCGA
>CAJQNP010000300.1 GCA_905479705.1 uncultured Gammaproteobacteria bacterium | reverse complement strand
GTACCGCAGATGCTGGTCGATGGTGAGTTCAGCCAGTTGTCAATCTGGATCAATGCCATCGGCGGGCTGGGCTTTTGCATTGCTGCAATCAATTTTCTGTCCCGTTACTTGTCAGGGCAGCGGCTGGATGATCTGCTGTTTACCGGCCATACCATTCTGTTTGGTGTGTCCGGCTTTTTGTTTGCCGCCTCCTCATTATGGGACCTGTCCTGGTGGCTCTGGCATTTGCTGAGACTGGCTGCCTATGGCATTGCTCTTTTTTATTCATACCAGGTATTTATATCGAACCATCTTGCGATGGAATCTGCCACCTCGGCGCTGAAACTCAGTGAAAAGAAACTGCAGCAGTACCTGGATACAGTGCAGACCATAATCCTGTCGCTGGACAGGGACGGCATTATCAAGATGATCAATCCGGCCGGCTGTGCGTTGCTGGGTTACCACAAGGAGGAACTGCTGGAGCGTAACTGGTTTGATACCTGCCTGCCAAAAACAGAGTCTGTTGAAAGAGTCAGTCCGGTCTTTTCGAAAATCATCGGCGGCGATACCAGTGATGTCGCTTATTTTGAAAACAATGTGTTATGCCGGGACGGCAGTCAGCGCATGATTGGCTGGCACAACGCCTATCTGCAGGATGCAAAGGAAGAAATCATCGGCGTTATCAGTTCCGGAGTCGATATTACTGAAAGCAAGGCAGTCGAGGCGGAGCGTGAGGCCAACCGCCAGGAAACCGAGCGCCTGGCCCGTATGAAGAGCGAGTTTCTGACCAATATGAGCCATGAGATCCGCACCCCGCTTAACGCGATCATGGGATTTGCCCGCATCGGCATCGATGAAAGCAGTGCAGGGAAAACTGCTGTAACAAATTTTCAGCGTATCCTGAACTCCAGTAACCACCTTTTGAATGTGATCAACAATATTCTGGACTTTTCGCGTTTCGAGGCCGGCAAGATGGCCATCGAGTCGCAACCTTTGTCACCCCGGGTTGTCGTTGACGAGGTTCTGGATTATGTGGTGGACAGTGCATCGGCCAAGGGCCTTGAGGTGACAACCAAACTGGCGCCGGACCTGCCGGCCTGGCTATCGGGTGATGCTGTGCGTTTACGTCAGATACTCGTGAACCTTGCCGGTAATGCGGTCAAGTTTACCGATAAGGGAAACATTCAACTGCTGGTCAAGACAGATGGCGGCGATATACTGTTTCAGGTAACTGACAGCGGCATTGGCATAAAACAAAACCAGATCATGAACCTGTTCAAGCCGTTTGAACAGGCGGATGGCTCGGTGACACGTTCATTTGGCGGATCCGGTCTGGGCCTGGCCATCAGCCAGAAACTGGCCAAACTGATGGACGGTGAGATTACCGTCGAAAGTGAATACGGTCGGGGCAGCAGTTTTACTTTGCGACTGCCACTGTCCGGGACTCAACCACCTGTACAGAAGGAGGCTGGCTCCATACAGGCTTCCTCACGCCTGACTGGCCTAAAGGTACTGGCAGCTGAGGATGACGATCTTAACCGGATTATTCTCAAGCACATTCTTGATACCGAGGGCGCTCAGGTGATATTTGCTGGCGACGGTCAACAAGCGCTGGATCTTCTGCTGGAACATGGTATCGATGCATTTGATGTGATTTTGATGGATATCCAGATGCCTGTCATGGACGGTTACGAGGCGACCGCACGTATTAGAGAAATTACTTCTGATTTGCCGGTAATTGGATTTACCGCACACGCCCTGGAGGAGGAGCACGCCCTGTGCCTGAAAGCCGGCATGCAAGACCAGGTAACCAAACCGGTTTATCCGGATAACCTGGTTGAAGTTATTCAGCAGTATATACCGGGGAGGACATAAGTATCCCGATATTCAGACCTGCATATCCGCCCCCTTTGAAGGGGGCGCTACAGGGTATAGGACGGATTGACGTCCTTTCCCGAAAAACTCATGGCCATTGGGCAATCGCTACCACTGCTTTCCGGATCACAGCACGGGTGCTGCCAATCGCGAGAGATTGACTGCCAGGCGCCACCAGAAGGGTTTCTTCTCCAGATCATCCGCATTGATTGGCACGGCATGAGCAAAGTCCGCCTCAAACATCGCTTCCATTTCTTTGTTGAAAGCCTTGTCGACGATAAGCGACGTCACTTCGAAATTAAGCCGGAAGGAACGGTTATCGAAATTGGGTGTGCCTACTGTTGAGTAGTCATCATCGATCAGCATCACCTTCTCATGCAGAAAACCCGGTTCGTAGGAGTAAATCCTGATCCCCATGTCACGGAGGTTATCTATATAGCTGAATGCGGCCAGGTAAACGGCCCAGCTGTCCGGCGTGCCGGTGGTAATAATGCGCACATCGACGCCACGTAATGCCGCAAGCTCCAGCGCCTTCATGACCGCCTCGTCGGGGACGAAATAGGGGGCCGACAACCATATGCGTTCCTGCGCAGAATTCAGAGCAGTCACAAAAAACAGGCTTGCCGTCTCATGCCGCTGCGAGGGCGCGAACGGCACAATCATGGCTTTGACGTAATCACCATCAGCCGCTTCGGGTTGCCAGTTCAACTCAGGTATTTGCCGCGTGGCCCAGTACCAATCCGCCAGTACCGTCGCCTGCAACTGAATAACGACCGGTCCCTCCAGTTTCACAGCGGTATCCCGCCACGGGCTGAATTTCGGATCCCGGCCCATATATTCATCGCCCACATTGAGGCCACCGACCCAGCCTGACTTGCCGTCCACGACGACCATCTTACGATGGTTGCGGAAGTTGAGCTGAAACCGGTTGCCCGACCCTTGCGTCGGTTTAAACGATGACACATGCACACCGGCTGCCCGCAACTTGTCGAGGTAGCTTTCGGGCAGACCACCACTGCCAATCTCGTCGTACAACATATAAACACGCACACCAGCCTCGGCCCGCTCGATAAGCGCCTGCTGTACCTGGCGGCCCAGGTTGTCATCATGAAACATGTAGAACTGAAACAGGACGTAATCCTGGGCTTTGGCGACACCATCCAGGATACTGTCGAAGGTGGCATCACCATTGATCAGCAACTCAGCCTTGTTGCTATGGGTCAGATCCAGCCGGGTCAACTGCTGTATAGATTTGTATACCGAAGGCCCATCACCTGTTGCTACCGCCCATGGCTGCATATTCTGATAGAACTCTGTATAGACCTGATCGAGCTCGTCTTTACTTTGCTCATAGGCCGTTACCATGCCCTCGAACTTGCTGCGCCCAAGCACCAGGTAGGCAGGTACGGCCACGAACGGGAAAGTGACCAGTGAGACGGACCAGGCCACCGCACCCTGCGGCGTTCTCGCTGTCATGATGGCGTCTATTGCCGCTAGAATCCCGGCTATATAAAAAGCCGTTACGATCGCCGCGATCATTTTTTTTCTCCTCACTGCCAATGCATCATGCTCCGCCAATCTGTTCGTTTAAGTATTTGCAGTCAAACTA
>CAJQNP010000299.1 GCA_905479705.1 uncultured Gammaproteobacteria bacterium | reverse complement strand
GCCAGTGCAATGGCGAAATAGCTGTAGAAGGATGTCTGTTTCTTCTCGTGATGGTTGCGCATGTAACCGATGGCGTACACCGAGGTCACCAGCCAGAGAAAACTGGCCAGTGTGGCAAACAGCAGGCCGAGCGGCTCCAGCACGAAGGCGATGGCCAGGCCGGGTATCGGCTCGGCCACCGGGACCACCGGCATGGCGCCGCCCTGCAGGCTACCGTACAGCGATAACACCAGCAGGAGCAGGCCGGCCGCGGTCAGCAGCGTGACGGCCTCGCGCGGGTTCGGCCAGCGATGCAGCGCCGTGATCAGTAGCGGTGCCAGCAGCGGCAGCGCGATGCACGCCAGCAGCGTGGTGGCTGTGCTCACGGCAGCGCCTCCCCGACGAGTGCGGCCGCGGCCGTATCGGCAAGCCCGGTGAGCACCTCCGCATCGACGCCGATGTACAGGTTGAGCGCGATCAACAGCCAGGTCGGCAGCAGCATCGACAGGGGTGCCTCGCGCACGCCCGGGCGCTCGTCACCCGCTGCGCGGAAACAGGTCGCCTCGACGATGCGCCAGACGTAGATCACGGTCAGCAGGGAACTGGCAAGCACGATAAAGGCCAGCGGCCAGAGGCCGCCCTCCAGGGCAGCGGCCACCAGGTACCACTTGCTGATGAAGCCGGCGGTAAGCGGTACGCCGATCAGGCTCAGTCCGCCGGCGATGATGGCGGCCACCGTCCAGGGCATCTGTCGCAGCAGGCCGTGCAGGTCGCGCAGCTCGACACTGCCGAGTCGCAGCATGATGCCACCCAGTGCCATGAACAGTGCGCCCTTGATGAGCGCGTGGTTGAACAGGTAGATGATGCCGGCACTGACGCCGGCGCCGGTAGCCAGCGCGATGCCGAGCACGATGTAGCCGATCTGCGCGACGCTGGAATAGGCGAGCATGCGCTTCAGGTTGTCCTGGAAAATCGCGACCAGCGAGCCCGTCAGCACCGCGGCGATCGCCAGCCACATGATGATATCGCCGACGTGCATGTCATCGAACGAGAACTGTACCCCGAACACGGTAAAGAACAGCCGCAACAGGACGTACACACCCACCTTGGTGGCCGTGGCGGCGAGGAAGATGGAGACCACCGAGGGTGCGTAGATATAGGCATTCGGCAGCCAGATGTGCAGCGGGAATAGCGCCAGCTTGATGCTCACGCCAACGGTGACGAAGGCGAACGCCACCCGCACCGTGCGCGTGTCGTCCACCGCCGGCAGGCGCTGCGCCAGGTCTGCCATGTTGAGGGTGCCGGTCATCATGTACATCAGGCCGACGCCGATGAGGATGAAGGTCGCACCGATGGTGCCCATGACCAGGTACTGGAAGGCGGCGGTGAGCGCGCGGCGGTCCCTGCCGAGGCTGATCAGCACGTAGGACGACAGCGAGGAGATTTCCAGGAACACGAACAGGTTGAAGGCATCGCCGGTGACCACGATGCCGAGCAGGCCGGTGAGGCACAGCAGGTAACAGGTGTAGAAGGCGCCGATGTGCTCATCGTCCAGCTCCTGCATCACGCTGCGCCGGGCATAGGGCATGACCACGGCGCCGATGATGGCGATGACAAGGATCACCAGGGCGGCGAGCATATCGATGCGGTACTCGATACCCCAGGGCGTGGCCCAGGCGCCGAGGGGGTAGGAGACGGTGCCTTCGAGGGCGACCTGGCGCAATAGCAGCACGGCCATGACGAGCACCGCCCAGCTGACTGTCAGGGCGCAGGCCCAGGCGTGACCCGGGCGGCGCAGCAACAGGCAGATCGGCGCCGAGACAAGCGGCACGACAACCTGCAGCGCGGGTAGGTTACTAAGCAGCACGGTGGTTCAGTCCGTCTCGTCCTGGACGTGGATGTCGTCTTCGTTGGTCGTGCCGTAGGCTTCCTGGATACGCACCACCAGGGCCAGGCCCAGCGCCGTGGTGGCGAGGCCGACAACGATGGCGGTGAGGATGAGTACGTGCGGCAGCGGGTTCGAGTACAGGCTGTAGCCCTCCTCGATGATTGGTGCGGTGCCGCCCTCGACCTTTGCCATGCTGATGAAGAGGATGAACACCGAGGTCTGGAAGATGAACAGGCCGATGATCTTCTTCACCAGGTTGGGGCGCGCGATGACGGTGTAGAAGCCCGTCATCATGAGCACGATGACGATCCAGTAGTTGTAGTGTCCGAGCAGGGTACTCATGAGGGGTCCTGTGCGTCGGCCCCGCCGGGGCGGCGGCTGACAAAGCCGAAGTAGATGATCAGGATCACCGCGGCGACGGTGATGCCGACGCCGGTCTCGATCAGCAGGATGCCGAGGTGCTGGCCGCTGACCGGGTCATCGGCAAGCACGTTGTACTCGAGAAACTTGCCGCCCAGCAGCATGCCCTCGATGCCGACGGCCGAGTACAGCAGGACCCCGGCGGCCGCGAGGATGCCGAGCAGCGCGGGCGGGATGACGCGCTCGGCGTTGCCGAGTCCGTGGGTCAGCGCGTAGAGCACGAAGCCGGTGGCGAAGATCACGCCGGCCTGGAAACCGCCGCCGGGCCCGTAGTCGCCGTGAAACAGCACGTACAGGGCAAACAGCAGGATCAGGGGGAAGAACAGCTTGGCGATGACGCGCAGCACCACGAGCTTGTGGTAGTCGGATGGCTGCTCCGTGCGCTTGCGCAAGTGGACCCCGAGCAGGGCAAGCACGCCGACCCCGGCCGTGAAGATCACCGTCACCTCACCGAGCGTGTCGTAGCCGCGGTAGCTGGCCAGCACCGAGGTGACGACGTTGGGTACGCCGATTTCCTCCGGGGTGTCCTCGATGTAGTCGGGCGCCACGTGGCGGTGTACGGGTGCATTCGGATCGCCGTAATGCGGCATGTCGAGCGTGCCGTAGATCAGTGCCGCGCCGGTCAGCGTCACTACCAGCAGCGGCAACAGGGAGCGGTGGCTCGGTACCTTCTCGTATTCCGTGGTGAGTGCCACCGTGGCAAGCAGCAGGATGGTGGAGATGCCGGCGCCGATGGCGGCCTCGGTGAGCGCCACGTCGACGGCATCGAGCACCACGAACAGCAGCGCCGAGAACAGGCTGTAGATGCTGGTCAGCATGGTGACCGCCAGCAGGCTGCGCATACGCACTATGGCGAACCCGGTGATCATCAGTAGTCCCAGCAGGACGATGTCGACCAGGTGCTGCATCAGCCGTCCTCGCGGTCGTCTTCGACCGGGTCCAGTCCTGACACCTGTGCCGCTTCAGCGAGGGCGTGCACCGCGGTGGGGCCGCTGAAGACCATGAAGTAAAAGATCAGCATCAGCTTCACCGTGACCAGGGTCAGGCCACCCTGCAGCATCAGTCCGAGCAGGACCATGCCGGCGCCGAGGGTGTCACACACGCTGACGGCATGCAGCCGCGAGTAGAAGTCGGGGAAGCGCAGCACGCCGATGGCGCCCGTCAGCAGGAACAGTGCACCGCCCAGCAGCAGGATCCAGCTCAGGATGTCCAGCAGTATGTCCAGCATCAGTCGGTATCCGCGTGGTCGTGGCGGCTGACATAGACGCGCAGCACGGCGATGGTACTGATGAAAGAAATCAGTACGTACACCAGTGCAATGTCGAGAAACTCCGGACGCCCGTTCATAAAGCCGAGTACCGCGACCAGCAGCACCGTCAGTGTGCCGATCATGTTGCCTGCCATGACGCGGTCGAACAGGGTGGGTCCGCGGAACGCACGCACCAGGCCGACGGCGATGGCGACGAGTATCAGGATGGTGGCGATGGCATACATCAGAAGCGCTGCTCCACATCCCGCACGCGGCGGTTCAGTTCACCACCTTCCAGGTCGTCGGCAGCCTCGCGGGTCAGTGCATGCACCGTGAATCTGTCACCCTCGACGCTCACCGTCACCGTGCCCGGCACCAGCGTGATGGAGTTGGCATAGGTCACGCGCCCGAGTTCCGACTTCTGCGTGGCCCGCACCCTGATCATGCGCGGGCTGATCGGCAGACGCGGGTCAAGGATGCGCCGGCAGACATCGATGTTTGCCTTGACGATCTCGCCGCCCAGCCAGACCCAGTAAAGCAGCACCCCCGGTTTGATCAGCACCAGCTGCATCTCGTGGTCGATGAGCTCGGCGCGCGCGGCGATGAACACCACCAGCAGCGTCGACAGCAGGCCCAGTGTCAGCAGCAATGGCGTGTAATGACCGGACAGCAGCAGCCAGACCGCGAACAGGAACAGTGAAAGATTGAAGGGGTGTTTCAGGTTTATCATGCGGTTATCGTTTTCGGGATAGCCGTGAAGTTTATCAGTTGCGGTCGCCGTGGCCTATACCCCGGGCTCTTTCTGTGCGCGCTGCAGGCTGTATTTCAGTAGCGGCGGGGCCAGCAGCGTGGTTAGCACCACCATCAGCACAATCGCGGAGAACAGCGCGTCACCGATCACGCCCAGGCTCTTGCCGATGGCCGCGAAGATCAGGCCGACCTCGCCGCGCGGCAGCATGCCAATACCCACTGCCCAGCGATTGCTGCCGCGGGCGGCGCCCAGGCCGGCAAGCAGTTTGCCGGCAACCGCCGCGATCAGCAGGCCGGCCGACAGGACCAGCACCTGCCTGTCCATGAATGTTTCCAGCTTCACCTGGGTCCCCATCAGTACGAAGAAGATCGGTACCAGGATGGCCTCGATCGGCATGATCAGGTCCTTGATACAGATGGTGTGTTCGTGCTCGGGTCCCCAGTGACGGAAATAGGCATCCTGCATGATCAGCCCGGCGGTAAAGGCGCCGATGATGGTCGCCAGCCCCGCCAGGTTGGCCAGCCAGGCCAGGGTCATGACAAACAGGAAGGAGATAAACAGCTTGGCTTCGGCGAGGTCGAGATGCCGCACCAGGCGAATGATAAATTTGAGCACCGCGGGGCCCAGGAACACGGCGCCCCCCAGGAACAGCATTGTCATGGCGATCACGCTCAGTATCTGGAGGGTGTCGATGCCACCGGTGACGACGATGCCGCTGACAATGGCCAGCAGCAGCAGGCCGAGGATGTCATCCAGTACCGCCGCCCCGAGGATAATGCGCGCTACCTTGGTGTGGTCCATGTGCAGTTCCTGCAGAACCATGACGGTAATCGCGACACTGGTGGCACCCAGCGCGGCGCCCAGGAACAGGCTGGTATGCAGGGAGATGTCCGGTATCAGCAGGCGCGAGGACACGAACGCGAGTGCAAACGGCAGCAGCACCCCGATCACGGCCACGCGCATGGATTCCGGGCCGACCTGGCGCATTTCATCGACGCTGGTGCGCAGTCCCACCATGAACAGCAGGAAGATGATGCCGTAGCGGGAGAACACGTCCAGTGTCTGGGCGACCGTGACCAGCTCGTTGCCATGCGGTCCGCGCAGCAGGGCAATCACGTGCGCGGCCTTCTCCGGGCCCAGTGCATGGCTGCTGGCCTCCTCGATGGCCTCGCCGTGCAGCAGATTCTTCACGGTGTCAAAGAATGCCGGGCCCTCGCGCAGGATAACGATCAGGTCAAAGCCCAGTGCATAGGCAAGGTTGCCGATCAGGATACCCATACCGAGTTCGCCGAGAACCGTGGGCATTCCCAGCTTGCGCGCGCTGAAACGCCCCAGCAGTGCCACCAGCAGGATGCCGGTCACGCCCAGCAGCACCGGTGCAACCGGGTCGCTGTGCGTGGTATGGAACTGCCAGGCAAATACCGCGCCTGGCATGCCCAGCAGCAGGCATAACAGCAGCAGTCGTTTGCGATCGGGGTTCATGGGGTATTCAGCCGACCGGCATGTCGTTCACGGGCAATCAAGGTCATGTCCTGTCCCGATCCCCGTCCAGTTGTGTCTCGATCCGCTGCAGTGTTTTCTCGATACGCTGCATGCGTTTTTCGAGGTCCTTGAGGCGGTAGATTTCCTCGGCCTCTTCCTCCTCGATCTCGATCTCGCCACGTGACACGAAGTAGGCCGAGAAGCTGGCAGTCAGCAGGGAGAAGAAACCGACACCGAACAGGATCACCACGGCGCCGAAAATCTTGCCGGCCGCACTGGTCGGCGTAACATCCCCGTAGCCGACGGTTGCGACGGTCACCCAGGCCCACCAGAGGCCTTCCCAGACGTCCTCGATGTTGGGATCAATACCGGCGATGAGCATCCCTGCCATCAGGGTAAAGGCCAGGGCCACCAGCAGGGTGGTACCGAGGTGGTTGCGCGACAGCACCCTGCGCACGGTAATTGAGGTGTTCAGCAGCAGCGGAATCAACAGTATCAGTCGCAGCAGTCGCAGCAGCGCCGCGTAGCCGCCACCACCCCACAGCAGGGGTAGACTGAGGCCGATGATCAGCAGGTTCATCCAGTTGCTGAGCAGATAGCGTTTCTTGTCCTTGACCAGGCTGGTCAGTACCACGGTTTCAAGCACAAAAAACAGCCAGATAATCCAGTCGGTGATTCTTTCCAGCGTACCCGGGTAGACACCCCGGGCAACCAGGTACCACTCGAGCACGATCCACAGTGCCAGCAGGATCATCGGCACCTCGAAGCGCCCGCCCCAGCGTTGTGCGGCCGGTCGTTCATCCGCCGCGACACCGCGCAGACCGACCAGTAGATTGAGTGACGAATTAAACATGCTGGGCCTGCCTTATAGCGGTTTGCCGAGGGCAGTGATCATAACTGGACAGTTACCTGTGTGACAGCAACACAGCGACAATCAGCAGATCCTCGGCAGCGGGTCATCCTCGAGCTCCTCGAGGATACGTTCACCGCCCAGTTGCGTTTGCAGCAGCACGTGCGTCGCGGCCTTGTCGACCCGCCCGATGATGGCCGCCTGTCCGCCATCGGGCAGCTGTTGCCAGGCCTGCAGCAAGTCCTCTGCGCGGGCGGGATCGATGACGGCGACGACGCGACCTTCACAGGCCAGGTACATCGGGTCATAACCGAGCATGTCGCACACGGACTGCACCGGATCGTTGACCGGTATGGCCTGCTGCGAGAGCGTGATGCCCATGGCGGTGGCGTGCTGCAGTTCATGGGCGACGGTGGCGAGTCCGCCGCGTGTCGGGTCACGCATGAAACGCAGGCCGGCAATCTCCAGCGCCGCCCGTGTCAGCGGCAACACGCTTGCGGCGTCCGAGGTGACATCACCCTGCAGGCCGAAGGCCTCGCGTGCGAGCAATACCGCGATGCCGTGGTCGCCGACGGGGCCGCTGACGAGGATGGCATCGCCATCCTCGATCCGGTCGAGGCCCAGGCGGATCTCGCCGCGCAAGCCGACACCGGTGGTCGCCAGGTACAGCCCGCCGCCTTCGCCACGGCGCAGCACCTTGGTATCACCGGCAACGACCTGTACATCGATGGCGCGGGCCGTGTCGGCCAGGCTCTTGATGATGCGTTCCAGTGTGGCGACCTCCATACCTTCCTCGATGAAGGCATTCAGGCTCAGGTATTTCGGCGTGGCACCGGCAACGGCGAGGTCGTTGGTGGTGCCATGCACGGCCAGTGAACCGATGTTGCCGCCGGGAAATTCCAGCGGCTGTACGGTGAAGCCGTCCGTGGTGAACATGATGTCGGCACCGTGCAGGTCCAGCGGCACGGCATCCGCCTGCACATCCAGGTTCGGGCCGGACAGGTGGCGCGCGAAGATCTCGTTAATCAGCTCGCGCATGAAGCGCCCGCCGTTGCCGTGCGCCAGTGAAATGTGGGTGTCATCCATGCCGGTGTTTCGCCTCAGCTCATCCTGCCAATGGCACAGCTGACAAAGGACTTCGCTTTGGCGCTGGCGGCCTTGATGCCCTCGGCCGTACCCTTTTCCGGGTAACCGCTGCGCAGCAGGGCCTCGGCCAGCCTGGCGCGGTCAGCGTCACCGGCCTCCACTGTGACACGCCCCTGGTCGACCTCGACCTGTACAGCGCTGACGCCATCGAGCTTGCCCAGCCGGGTTTCAATGGTATTGGCGCAACCGCCACACTTGATGTTTTCGACTTCGATGATGTGTTTCATGCAAGACTCCATGGGACTGATCAGGGCGTGCCCAGATTAACCTTTATACACAAATCAAAACGGCGCGTCCCTTACACCGGTGGGGGGCAATGACCGCCGGACAACCAGGCGGGCACCCCTGGTTGTCGGGTCGAACACATTCAACTGCCGCTGGCTGAATGAATTCAGCCCTACAGGGTTGTCAGCCATGCAGCCGTGCCTGATTGCAGGGTCGAATGCATTCGACCTGCCGCTGGCTGAATGAATTCAGCCCTGCAGTCTGTTCTGCCTGTCCATGTCCTGTAGGGTCGAATTCATTCGACCAGGGTGTGCTTACTGTGCCTGTTGCCCCAGGGCATACTCCAGCACCTGTCCGACACACAGGCCGCCGTCGTTCACGGGGATATCCTCCTGCAGGTGGACCTCGAAACCGTCATTTTCCAGCCGCAGGCAGGCCTGGTCGGTGAGTACG
>CAJQNP010000298.1 GCA_905479705.1 uncultured Gammaproteobacteria bacterium | reverse complement strand
GGTGGCAAGGGCCGGCCGGTCGAGGTTGCAGGATTCGGCGAAAAGACGCTCAAACAGGGCGAGCCCGACCGGGTCGTTCGTGTCGACGGCAGTCGCTGGCAGGTTGCATGGTGGCCGGCCGCGACCGGGCTGGGTGCGCTGGCCGGTATCAGTACGTGGGTACTGGGCGGCTTCCTGGCGGCTGCGCTACTCATGTCGGCGCTGATCATCTTCCTGATCAGGAAGATCAAGAATGCCCTGCGTGTTGACCAGGTCAGCATGGTCACCATCATGAAAGATTTCCGTGACGGGCGCGTGCGGCGCCAGTACCCGTCAGGCCTGACTGAAATGCATGAAAGCGTTGAGTTCATGACCCAGCTCGCGACCAGCAGCAAGACACCGGAAGGGTTTGTACCGGCGCCGCGTGAGCAGGATGCGGAATACCAGGCTGACAAGGGCGAACAAGAGCCCGTCGATGAGCTGGATACTGAAGATGGTCGCAGTATTGATGAAGGCGTGGCGGCGGATTTTGGTTCTGCCATACGCAGCGATAATTTAATCCTGGAGGAAGGAACACCTGACATGGGTAACATCGAAGAAGAAGTTGATATCGATCCCTCGATATTTCGTGCGTATGACATTCGCGGTGTCGTTGAGCAGACACTGACAACTCAGGCTGTCAGGTTGATCGGCCGGGCCATTGGTAGCGAGGCCCTGCAGCGTGGACGCGACACAGTCGTGGTCGGACGCGATGGACGTTTGTCCGGCCCGTCACTATCCGAGGCCCTGATTGCCGGTATTACATCGACCGGTTGTGACGTGAAAGATATCGGTGTGGTACCAACGGGGGTGCTGTATTTCGCGACCTACTACCTCGACACACAGACAGGCGTGGTGGTGACTGGTAGTCACAATCCACCTGATTACAACGGCCTGAAGATCGTTATTGACGGCGAGACTCTCTCGGGTCCTTCCATCCAGTCGCTGTATGAGCGCATCAAGGATCAGAACTTTATTTCCGGTGAGGGCGGTGTCGAGACAATCAATGTCGTGCCGGATTACATTGAGCGCATTCGCGGAGACGTCACGGTCAGTCGGCCACTCAAGGTGGTTATCGACTGTGGTAACGGTGTCGCCGGTGCAGTCGCCCCGCAATTGTTCAAGGGGCTTGGCTGCGAGGTAATTGAACTGTTCTGCGAGGTGGATGGTAATTTTCCGAACCACCACCCGGACCCCAGCAAGGAAGAAAACCTCCAGGACCTGATCGCGGCCGTGGCGGCGAACCAGGCCGATGTGGGGCTGGCCTTTGACGGCGACGGTGACCGGCTTGGCGTGGTGAATGCAGCCGGCGATGTCATCTGGCCCGACCGCGTGTTGATGCTGTATGCCATCGATATCCTGACGCGCAACCCGGGCGGCCAGATCATCTATGACGTGAAATCCACCCGAAATCTCGACAAGGTGATTCGTGATCATGGCGGCGAGCCGCTGATGTGGAAGACCGGCCACTCCTTCATCAAGGCGAAGATCCGCGAGAGCGGTGCACTGCTCGCCGGCGAGATGAGTGGCCATATCTTTATCAACGAACGCTGGTACGGCTTTGACGATGGCCTGTATGCCGGCGCACGCCTGCTCGAGGTGCTTGCCAAGGATGACCGTAGCAGCACCGAGATGTTCGCAGCACTGCCTGACAGCGTCAATACGCCGGAAATCAATATCCAGATGCGCGAGGGCGAGCCGCCTGCGTTTATGAACCAGTTGCTGGAAAACGCCCACTTCGAGGGTGCCTCGGTATCCACCATTGACGGTTTGCGCGCAGACTTTGACGATGGCTGGGGACTGGTGCGCTCGTCCAACACGACGCCGGTGCTGGTGCTGCGCTTCGAGGCGGATAACGATGAAGCGCTGGCGCGCATCATGGGCGATTTCCGCCGGGTCATGCTGCAGGTCAATACGCACCTGTCGTTACCGTTCTGATCGCAGGCTTGTTTGCCTGCAGTCGGAGCACGTACACTTCTATCCGTATCCATAACGGCTGCGTCACGCAGCGCGAACCGCCATGTCACTGACATCTGAATCTGCAAAGAATGTTGCACAGGTACTAGCCGAGGCGCTGCCCTACATACAGCGTTTCCGTGGCAAGACGGTGGTCATCAAGTATGGCGGGAACGCCATGGTGGATGAGAACCTGAAGAGTGGTTTTGCACGCGATATCGTCATGATGAAACTGGTCGGTATCAACCCGGTCGTGGTGCATGGTGGTGGGCCGCAGATTGGCATGTTGCTGGAAAAGATCGGCAAGGAAAGCCGTTTCGTTGAAGGCATGCGCGTGACCGACAGCGAGACCATGGACGTAGTCGAGATGGTGCTGGGTGGACTGGTCAACAAGGAAATCGTCAACCTGATTACTCGTCACGGCGGCCGCGCCGTTGGCTTGACCGGCAAGGACGGCGATCTCATCCGTGCACGCAAGCTCACCATCAAGCGTGATTCGCCGGAACTGGATGCACCCGAGATCATCGATATCGGTCATGTCGGCGAGGTCGAGAGTATCGATGCCAGCGTGGTCAACATGCTCGTGGGTGGCGACTTCATCCCGGTAATTGCACCCATTGGCGTGGGTGATGACGGACGTTCCTACAACATCAATGCCGATCTGGTGGCCGGCCACATGGCCGAGGTGCTCAAGGCGGAAAAACTGATTCTGCTGACCAATACAGCGGGTCTGCTCGACAAGCAGGGTGACTTACTCACGGGTCTGGGTGCGGAGGATGTCGCAGCGCTTATCAAGGACGGCACGATTCACGGTGGTATGCTGCCGAAAATCGGCTGTGCCCTGTCGGCAGTCAACAGCGGGGTGAAGGCTGCCCACATCATCGACGGGCGGCTGGAACATGCCGTGCTGGTGGAGCTGTTTACCGACGAGGGCGTCGGTACCTTGATACGCGCCCGCTAGCTGCAGTGAGCTAGTTGCTGGCAGTCAGCTGCCGGTAGCGCTTGATATCAGCAGAGTACTGCGCCTCGAGTTTTGCCTTTTCCTGTAATTTCAGTGCGAGCAGTTCCTCGCTCTGTGCAATGCCTTGCATGACATTCTTCATCTGGCCAAGCAGCACCTCCGGCATCTTCTGGCCACGGCTCTCGTACTCATCGGCATTGTCGGACAGCTCGGAGAAGTGCTCCTGCATCGATTCGATACGTTCCGTG
>CAJQNP010000297.1 GCA_905479705.1 uncultured Gammaproteobacteria bacterium | reverse complement strand
GCTGTCTATGCCAAGCTCGCGGGCCGCGGGCGAGGTGAATGTGCTGCGACAATTCTGGCCGGGGCGCCAGCTGCAGGGCTGGTTCAGCTTGATTGCCTCGAGTTCGCTGGCGCTGTCGATCAGTGCGAGGGGGCGGGACTCTTTATCCAGTAACCACAGCTCGAAGATGTCCGTGAACGGGAACGGAATCTGCTCGTGTACGTTCAGCAGGTGATTGAACACCAGCGTGCCCATGGCCTCCATCTCCCTGAAGTCCTCCGACGGGAAGATCGGGCCGCGTTTCAGGCCGTTTGCGGCACTCCAGCGACCGTAGCGGATGTCGCTGACCTGGGCGCGTCCCCGGCCCGCCAGGTCGCGTTGCAGTGACTCATTGCTGACGTAGATGTCCCAGTGAACGCCATCCGCCGTGACGGCTTCCGCAGATTCATGGCGAATCGTATTGATTACCCCGCGAAACGGATTCAGCAGGCGTTGTGCATAGCATTCAAAATCCATTGCTGTCAGTTTGCCGATAATCGGCAGGGATTGCCATAGCGGCGTTACAAGCGGCAGGTGTGCGCGTAAAATCAGCGCTCACCAGAATGGAATGCAGTAATTATGCCCCTGCTGAGACTCAATAAAGTATCACTGGCCTACGGTCATCGCGCCTTGCTGGACGAGGTCGAGCTTGATGTGCACCGCGGCGAGCGTGTCTGCCTGGTGGGCCGTAACGGTGAGGGCAAGTCGTCCTTGATGCGTGTGCTCAGTGGCGAGGTGCGGGCGGACGATGGTGAGTGCTGGGTGAGACCGGGCATGCGTGTCGCCTACCTTGCGCAGGAAGTGGGTATGGACAGTCACGACAGCGTGTTTGATGTCGTCGCCGCCGGCCTGTCCGACCTGGGCGAGCTGATCAGCGACTACCATCATGCGGCGAAGCTGCTGGAAGAGTCTGACACCCCGGCCAACCTGCAGCGCCTGTCCGACCTGCAGCAGTCACTGGAGGCCGCCAATGGCTGGCAGCTGGAACAGCGCGTCGAGACGGTACTGTCACGACTGGATCTGGACAGCGATGCGGAATTCCACTCGCTGTCCGGTGGCTGGCGGCGGCGCGTGATGCTGGCGCGGGCGCTGGTGTGCGATCCTGATGTGCTGTTGCTGGATGAGCCCACCAATCACCTCGACATCGAGGCGATCACCTGGCTGGAAGACTTCATGGGCGAGTTTGCCGGCGCCTTGCTGTTTGTCAGCCATGATCGCGCCTTCGTGCGTCGCCTGGCAACGCGCATCATCGAGCTGGACCGTGGCCAGCTGACATCCTGGCCGGGCAATTATGATGATTACGTGCGTCGCAAGGCGGAACAGCTTGAAACCGAGGCACGCCACAATGCCCTGTTCGACAAGAGGCTGTCGCAGGAAGAGGCCTGGATTCGCCAGGGCATCAAGGCACGGCGCACCCGCAACGAGGGCAGGGTACGCGCCCTGCAGGCCTTGCGTGAACAGTACCGTCAGCGGCGCAAGCGCGCGGGTGGTGCCCGGCTTGCACTGGATGACCGCGAGCAGTCCGGCAAGCTGGTGTTCGAGGCAGAGGATGTCTCGCTGGCATTTGCAGGCAACGCCGTCATCAAAAACCTGTCAACGACCATCCTGCGCGGCGACCGTGTCGGTATTATCGGCCCGAATGGCGTTGGCAAGTCGACCCTGATCAAGGTGCTGCTCGGAGAACTGCCCCCTGACAACGGCCGAGTGCGCCGTGGCACGCGTCAGCAGGTGGCCTACTTTGATCAGCAGCGTGATCAGCTGAATACCGAGAAGTCGGTCATGGATAGCGTGGCGGATGGCGCTCAGCATGTGCAGGTAAACGGCCGTGACCGGCACGTGGCCAGTTATTTGCGCGACTTCCTGTTTCCGCCGCAGCGCCTGCAATCGCCGGTCAGTACGCTCTCGGGTGGCGAGCGTAACCGCCTGTTACTGGCGCGGCTGTTTGCCAGGCCGGCGAACCTGCTGGTCATGGACGAGCCGACCAATGACCTGGATGTCGAGACGCTCGAACTGCTCGAGGAATTGTTGATTGACTACCAGGGCACCCTGCTGCTGGTCAGCCATGACCGCGCCTTTCTCGATAATGTCGTGACCAGTACGCTGGTGTTCGAGGGTGACGGGGTGATTGGCGAATATGTCGGCGGCTACACGGACTGGTACAACTACAGCAAGTCCCGGGCGCAGCAGTCGGCGCACGAGGGGCAGGCCGCAATGGCAAAGGCAGCGCCCGTGAAGGCTGCAACGACGAAGCCAAGGAAATTATCCTACAAGCAGCAGCGCGAGCTGGACACCCTGCCGGCGCAGATTGAGCAGCTTGAGAATGAACAATCCACGCTGCAGGCAACGATCGGCGAGGCGGGGTTTTATCAGCAGCCGCATGAGCAGGTGTCCGCGGTGTTACAGCGCCTGCAGGACGTCGAGGATGAACTGGAGCACTGCTTTGGTCGCTGGGAGGCGCTGGAGTCGGGGGAGGGGTGATGGTGATTTTATGCTTGAAGCAAGGTTTGCTGTGTATGCGATTCGCGCCTGCAAGGCGCTCCTACGCACTCGCCGGCTGCAGCGGGAATGCATGGGATAGGTGATCTGGATTAAACCTGTCGCGGATGGCGATCCGCTCCTACGCAAGCTTATTGCACCGTGATTGGGGCGGATTGTAGGAGCGGATCGCCATCCGCGACACGGTAAAAATAGATCATATTTACAACGCATTCCCGCAGGCGTTGGCGAGTGCGTAGCAGCGCCTTGCAGGCGCGAACCGGGCTACCCTTTAACGGCATTCAATGCTCGAAGATCCCCGCATCCCAGGCCGGCGGATCATTGATCTCCGCGGCAAGAAAATCGATCAGCGTGTGAGCTGGTAGTCAGGTGCCGGCGAGTGCGTAGGAGCGCCTTGCAGGCGCGAACCGGGCTACCCTGTAACGGCATTTAATGCTCGAATATTCCCGCATCCCAGGCCGGCGGATCATTGATCTCCATGGCAAGAAAATCGATCAAGGTACGCACCTTGGCGGTCAGGTGACGGCTGGATGAGTACACGGCGTGGATGCCGACCGACGGACATTCATAATCCTCCAGTACGCGTTCCAGTCTGCCGGCGCGGATCGAGTCGCCCACGATGAATGTCGGTAACATCGCTATACCGGCAGCGTGTTCGGCGGCGGTGCAGAGCGCATCGCCGTTATTCAGTAACAACGGGCCGCTGATGCGTATGCGTTGTTCCCGGCCGTCCTTGCTGATGCGCCATTCATTGCTGTTGCTGGCATAGCTGTAGCGCAGGCAACGCTGGCTGGACAGCTCCTCCGCTGTGTGTGGACGACCGTGTTGTTCGAGATAGTCCGGTGCGGCGCAAATCACCAGGCGTGCCGGTGCCAGTCGCCGCGCGATCAGGTTGGAGTCTTTCAGTCTGGCGATGCGTATGACGAGGTCGTAGCCTTCCTCAACGACATCGACCAGCCGGTCGCTGAATGACAGGTCGATGTTCAGGTGCGGGTATAGCGCAGTGAAGCGACCCAGCAGCGGCGCGATCTGCCTGATCCCGAAGGTCATGGGGACATTCAGCCGCAAGGTGCCGCGTGGCTCGCTGTTGAGGCCGCTGACCAGGCACTCGGCATCGGTGACATCTTCAAGGATGGCCTTGCAGCGCGTGTAATAGGCCTGGCCGATCTCCGTCAGGCTGATGCGCCGCGTGGTGCGCTGCAGCAGTTGTCCCCCCAGGTGGGCCTCCAGCTGGGCGATGTGCTTGCTGACGGCGGCGCGTGACAGGCCGAGGCGCGAGCTTGCCGCCGTGAATCCATGGGCCTCAACGACATGGGTAAATACCTTCATGCTGGCAAGCAGGTCCATTGCTTGATTGTCAACTAATAGTAAATAGTGTGTCAATAAATGGCCTGTTTATTAATTAAACAGAGACGCTACACTGGTCTCAAGTAATAAATGAGTTCCGAGGAGGTGAGGCATGCACAGACCCGTTACACAGGTGATTACGGCACGACACCAGACCGAGGGTGGCGGCTTCAAGGTCCGTCGGCCCCTGCCATCGGCGGGGCTGCGCTACCTCGATCCGATCCTGCTGATCGATGAGATGGGCCCGGTGGACTATCGGCCGGGCGAGGGGGTTGGCGCCCCGGATCACCCGCACCGCGGCTTTGAGACGGTGACCTACATGCTTGACGGCGAGTTCGAACACCGTGACTCGGCCGGTCATGCGGGTCGCCTGCAACCCGGTGATGTGCAGTGGATGACGGCGGGGCGGGGTGTGGTGCACTCGGAGATGCCCTCGACGCGCATCATGGCGGAGGGTGGTCGCGTGCACGGTTTCCAGATCTGGGTGAACCTGCCGGCACGCCTGAAGATGACGCAACCGCGTTACCAGGAGGTGGCCGCCAGCCGCATTCCGGAGGCAATCAGTGACGACGGCCTGGCGCGTGTGCGTGTCATCGCGGGCGAGGCACTGGGTGTCTCGGCACGCATCGACACCCATACCCCCATCATCTACCAGCACTGGATACTGCAACCCGGCACGCAGGTGACACAGAAACTGCCGGCCGATTGCAACGCCATGCTGTACGTGTTTGCCGGTGCAATCGAGTCGGCCGGCAAGCCGCTGGTCGACGGTGAACTGGGCATCCTCGGCAAGGGTGACACGCTGGAGTTGTCGGTCCCCGCAGAGGCAACGGACAGCGCACAGGTGTTGTTGCTCGGTGGCGTGCCACTGGGTGAGTCCGTCGTCCAGCACGGGCCGTTTGTGATGAACACCCGGGAAGAAATCAACCAGGCCATCACCGACTACCAGCAGGGCCGCATGGGCGTCATCCAGCCGGGCTGACAACAGCTATTCCGGTTGGCTGGCGATTGGCGTGATTCAGCAACCTAGATCCCGACACAACGAGGACGAACAGGGACAGGCAAGCGGTCACTGGCTACCCGATACAGGATCACCTCGCGCACCGCTGGCGTCCGCGCGCCTTTGCCAACAGGCCGAATGCAGGCGATTGGTATCCCGTCATCCTGCAGCGGTTGCCCTGGCTGCAAGAGCGTGTCATGCAAGGCCAGTCATCCCCCTGAACAGGGACTGGCACACTCGTAGTACAGGCCGGTCAGGTTGCGGGCAGGGTATGGATAAAGTCCAGCCACTGTTGTGCGCTCTGACTGGTCTTCGGGAATTCCCGGGCGCGCTGGAAGGCGCTGCGGGCAGCATCCGTGTTCCCCAGTTCGAACTGTGCAATACCCAGCAACAGTCTGGCCTGGGCGGTTGTGTAGGTGCTTTTTTCGCCATCGAGGGGCGCCAGCATGCGGGTGACGGCATGCCAGTCTTCTGCCTCGACACACCACTGGGCAAGCCTCAGGCGCAGCCCGGGCTTTGCCTCATCCTGCAGGGCGTGCTCAAGTGCACTGATGGCCTGCTTGCGTTCCCTGGCACTGGTCCAGGCATGGGCGAGCAGTTCACGATGCCGGGCCGTGTTGCTGATCTTGCCGGTCTTCATCTGTTGTTCGAGCAGGCGGGCAGCCTTGTAGGGAATGCCGGCAGACAGGTAGAGCTGGACAAGCTGTAACACGTCCTGCTCGCTGTTCAGCGCGTCCTGCCTGAACGCGAGTTCCAGTGCAGAGAGTGCGGCATCCTGGTCATCCAGCGCCATGTGGACGCCCGCCAGTTGCTGCCAGTAACCGGTCTGCCGGGGGAACAGGCGGATCATCTCTTTCAGCAACGGGACGCAGTCCCGGTAGGACTGCAACTCGTAGTGCATGGCAAGCAGTGCCTCGTACCACTCGGCATGTGGCGTGTTGGACAGGCTGTTTGCCGTTTCCAGCAAGGGGATTGCCTTGCGGTACTGCTTCTTCTGCGCATAAGCCTGTGCCAGCAGTACATGTGCCTGGGCCGAGGGAGCCGTTTCCCTGTCGAACCAGTCCTCGAGGATGGCGATGGCCCTGTCCGGCTGTTCACGTGTCAGGTAGAGCTGGCCAAGGTTGTAGCGCAGTTGCTGTTCGGTGTCCGGCGGCAGTTGCTGCAGCGCCAGGCTGCGCTCGAATGCCTTGATGGCAGCAGCAAAGGACTCGCGATTTAACTGCACGTGGCCCAGCATCTGCTGTACCACGGCCTCCTCGTAATTACTCAGCCCGGGGGCGTCAAGCAAGGTCCCCAGTGTCTTCAGTGAGTCATTGTCGGCGCCCTGTTCCATTTGTTGCTGTGCGCTGGTGAGGGTCTTGTAGGT
>CAJQNP010000296.1 GCA_905479705.1 uncultured Gammaproteobacteria bacterium | reverse complement strand
CATCGCTGTTTCATTGTCGGGACCAAGTTCTCTGAGCGACCGTCGGAAGCCGCTCAGCGACGCTGCTGGCGTGGTGAGAATCATTGATTCGACCGCACGCTGGAAATCGAGTTGATCCCAGACTTTCGCCGCGGTTTCTTCTGTGGGAACCCCGTCAAAGAATTTCAGCGTGCCTAGGCGGGTATCCACCTCGTCCGGTATCAGCACGTTGTCCGGAACCTGTGTGGTCATTTTGTATTTGGGCGTATCGGCCCACACCGGAAGGACCAGGCTGGCCGCCAACAGGGCTGCAGTTGTAATATTGAACATGGCGTTGATTTTCATGGATTACTCGCTCCTGAGTGGATTTCGTATAGCTAAAGGTTAAAGAACCCGATGGGATTCGGAATCACCCGCAATGGGGGAATTACGGGGTATTTACGTCCAGGAGCGCCGAAAGGCATACAAAACGGACATGGCTGCTACTCTCCACCCCAGATACGGCGCCCTATCATCGTTTTGCTTATAAATGTTGCCAAATTCACCCAAAGGTCCCCCTTGACGGGTGACTCAAACCTGCAGCACGTTGGTTATCCTTAAACTACAGACAGGAGAATACCCGCGGATTAGAACAGCTGTGCAGGTGGAATGCGCGCGGCATTCAGTGAGGCAGTGTTGTTTGCGGTTTTATCAGGATCAGGGGATATGCTGACATGATCAGAAGGTTGATCGCTGCGTTGTTGCTTGTCGTGGCTGCAGGGACTGCTGGCGCGGGAAAACCGCTCGAACCCGTGGATACGTCGAGTCCGAGGGCGACTGTCCAGAGTTTCCTGACGCTCACCGAAGAAGCGGCCGACCTTTACAACGCGTATCGGCAAGAACCGAGTCCGGTGACCCAGGATGCCCTCTGGCAGATATCGGATAAGGCGCGGCGCCTTCTGGATCTGAGACAGGTACCTCCAGCCGCTCATCGCAAGGTCGCGGACGAAACCTTTTACCTGCTTTGGGAGGTCATCGGTCGCGTCGAGTTGCCGGACCTTGAGGAGATACCCGATGCCTATTCCGGGCAAGGGGCGGAAGATACTCTCGCACCACTGACGCGCTGGCGAATACCCGGCACGGAGATCACCATTGACAGGATCGCTGAGGGTCCCCATACCGGGGAATTCCAGTTCAGTTCAGACACGGTGAAGCAGGTGCCACGCATCTACCAACTGACCCGTGACCTGCCTTACCAGCGGCCGATGCTAATCGAAAATGTGTACCTGCTTAACGAGCAGTTCACCGGATGGATGATTCCACTCAAATGGGTCGAGGCGCTTCCCGAATGGACAAAGGTATCCATCCATGGCCAGGTACTCTGGAAATGGGTTGCCCTGCTACTGCTGATCGCCCTGGCTCTTGTGCTGGTGATTGCGGAGTTGCGCTGGGCCCGACGCAAGCGTTCGGATGGTTCCCTGCGTTCATATCTACGCCGACTGAGCGTGCCACTGACCATAATAATCGCTGGATTACTTGTGTGGTTCCTTGGCATCCAGCAGCTCAATGTGACCGGCCTGGCAGCGGTGGTCCCCGATTTCTTGCTCGAGCTTGCCTACAGTGTGGCAGTCGTCTGGATTGTATGGGTGTCCACAAGCTGGATTGCGGAAATCATCATTGCCTCGCAGTTGAACCGTACCGAGAACCTGGACGCGAGCCTGATACGCCTCACTGCACGCTTCATCGGTATTATGGCTGTGCTTGTGTTGATGTTCCGCGCTGCGCACAACGTCGGCATACCAGTGTATGGCCTTGTTGCGGGTGCCGGGGTTGGCGGTCTTGCGATCGCGCTGGCAGCGAGAACCACGCTTGAGAATTTTATGGGTACGCTTAACCTGTTTGCCGACCGCCCTGTTCGTGAGGGCGAACTCTGTCGTTATGATGAGGACTCGGTTCCGGGTTGGCGCCCGGTGGGCATAGTGGAGTCTATCGGGCTGCGTTCCACGACAATCCGGCGCCTGGACCGTTCGCAGGTGACTATTCCCAATGCCGAATTCGCGCAGCAGCACATTGTTAACATGAGCCAGTGCGAGCGTTTCTTGCTGAACACGACGCTCGGTCTGCGCTTCGAGACAACCGACGACCAGTTGCGCTTTGTTCTTGCACAGCTTCGCGAACTGCTGCATGCACATCCGAAGGTCCTGCATACGAACCAGGACCCGGTACGAGTGCGCTTTGTCGGGTTCGGCGAGTTTTCCCTGGATGTAGCGATTCGTGTCTACATCGGTACGAGAGATTACAACGAGTTTCTTGCGATACAGGAGGACATCCTGCTGCGTGTAATGAAACTCGTCAAACAGGCAGGGACGGGGTTTGCCTTCCCCTCCAGGACGATTTACGTTCGGCGCGATAGCGGACTCGACCAGCAAAGCCAGCAGGCTGCAGAAAAGCAGGTACGGGAATGGGCATCGGCACAAACCTTGCCTTTCCCGGACTTCCCTGAGGACTATCGTCAGAACATTACCGACACCCTTGACTATCCACCCGAGGGTTCCCCCGGTGCGGATAATGGCTGATTCAGGCTACCACTGTATTTTCTTTCCGTTCGACTGACAGCGGAAAACATGGATAAAGAATGTCGAACAATTAATGAGAGGTGAAAATGGAAACCGTAAACACGTTGTCTGCCACACTGGCAATAGCACTACTGGGAATCGTTCTGCAGGCCCATGCCGAAAACCCGAGAGATCTCGCCATGCAGGCCCAGAATCCGATTGCCAACCTGATCAGCCTGCCGCTGCAGAACAACACCAACTTCAAGGTTGGTCCAGAGGAAAGAAACCAGAACATCCTGAATATACAGCCCGTGTATCCTTTTTCAGTCGGTGAAGACTGGGATGTGATTACCCGTACAATTCTGCCCGTCACGTCGCAGCCACTGGCCGATGGAGATCGACAAAACGGGCTGGGCGACACGACCTTTACGGCATACTTCTCACCGGATGATCCCGGCAAACTCACCTGGGGTGTTGGGCCTGTGGTACTGCTGCCAACCTCCACCGATGATGCGCTTGGTGCCGGCTAATGGGGTGGTGGCCTGTCGGCCGTATTTCTCGGGATGCCCGGAAACTGGGTGGTCGGCTCACTGCTCAGCAATGTCTGGGCAGAGGACGTCAACCTGTTCACCTGGCAGTACTTCATTAACTACAACATCCCGGGCAGCAACGGTCTCTACCTGACCACCGCACCCATCATCACCGCCAACTGGGAGGCCGATTCCGGTGATCGCTGGACGGTCCCGTTTGGCGGTGGCGTCGGCAAGATATTCAATATAGGTAAACAGCAGGTGAATGGCCTGGTTTCGGCCTACTACAATGTCGACAAACCGGAGTTTGGAGCGGACTGGCAACTGCGTCTGCAGTTGCAGTTATTGTTTCCTAAATAGACACCCCGAGAACCATCGGTGCAGCAATGACTTGCTCATGCACTCACTCGATAAACCTGCGACCCTTGATCTCCTGCCCTACCATTACTTATCAAATACTTTACTGATTGATAAACTGATCACAGGTCCCTTGTGGTTCATCCTCTACACCGAGAATAAATGCGATATTTTCCAGCACTGCACCTGTAATGGTCAGTGGTGCCAGTAACGCCGCGCGGCTGGACTCCATCGTCAGGTTCTTCATTGACACGACCTGGTACTCGGGGTTGGTAATGGGCCCCTTGATTTCCATGGGCTTTCGGGAGCGGAGTAACTTGATCTTGCGTTCCGGCAGGATGGCAACGTACATGGTTTCATCCCTGAAATCGACATCAGCATCGACCCGGATCAGGGTGTCCTTTGTATCGATCAGGAACATTTCTGTCCCGCCAACACCGTTGTCGAACGCCACGCTGAAGATGGCACAGCCAATATCCACATCTTTTTTCAGCGATACAACATTTGATACGACCCAGCCAAACACATTGAGATTAACCAGGTCCAGATCGCTTTTCCTGACCCTGGCATTTTCGGTCAATATGTTTATTGAGCCGCTCAGGTTGGCAGCCAGTTCCGCCGTAGTACGCCCCTTGCTGTTCAGCTCGGATTTTGTCGTCATGATACCCCGCATGTAAGCAGGGCGCTCTGCTGTGGTTTTCAGCAGCAGGCCGAGGTCGATGTCCTTGCCTTCGACACTAAGTGCTGCTGTCGGAATCTTCGGTTTTGCATTCAGGGCCAGGTTGGTCGTGAGCACGTCATCATCGATAGAAAGCCTCGCGGGTTTGATTTCCAGCATGCCGTCATTCAGCAAAACATGGATGAAGATATCATCGATCTTTGCAGTGGTTGAACCGAGTGCATTTATATCGACCTTGAGGTCCAGGTCTGCTGCCTGTAGCCAGGACAGGTCTTTCGTGTCCTTGCTGAACAACGGCACCGTCTCTTTCGGCTGCTGATCCCCCGGTATACTTTCTGTCTGTGCGTCCGTGGTGCTACTTTCACGTGGGCGTCGCTCCGGGTACCAACCCACATCATGAACATCCAGGTTTGGTACTTCAATGACCCCGGCAAAGCGAGGTCTCTCGCCGCGATAACTGACGGTCACGTCTGTTGATATGGTGGTGTTTCTGAGATTGGTGCGGCTGGTATAGCGCAACTGCTCCAGGCTGCCGCGAAAAACGCCCTTCTCGATGACCGCCCCTTCACGTGGAAGATTCATATCAAACGGCACACCCAACGCATGCAGGTCCGCCGCATTCATGCTGAATTTCATGTTGATGTCTGCCAGGTTCCACAGGTCGCCCATGCTGCCGGTCAGTTGAGAATTCAATTCATTGCCGCGCGTGATGCGAACATCCAGCGAGGAGAGAGCGGTCAGGCCATTGACATCACGAACCTTGGCGGTCGCATTGAAACCGCCATACGCGGCTACGTACCACCCGGTCAGAACACTCAGGTCAGCCGTATTGGGGGCCTGCAGGGCCAGATCCAGTGACATACCGGCAAGCGGTTTTTCACTGCCCATGACACCCAGGTGGATATCACCGCTTGCATCCAGGTGCACCTTGCCGCGATGTCCTGCCTGCAGCTTCAGATCACTGACCACGGATTGCTTGTCGGAACCGCTATAGTTCGCCTGTGCCTGTACCGGCCCGATATCCGGCAGGTCAAGATCAAACGCATCGCCAATCTGTTTGGCCGTAACACCCTCCACCCTTGCCTTGAAGGCCATGCCTGACACATCAACCTGAGGTGAAAAGCTGATGTGGCCAATTTCCCCCTCGGCATTCACCCTGCCCGACTTGCCGGTGGTACTGGTGGCCTTGATGTCATGAATCGCCAGCACACCGTCATTCATGGTGACATTGGCCGTCGCCTTGACCGGACCCAGTTTGGGCACGGCCTCGCTGAACCGGCGCACGTAGTCCAGGTTGGGGACAGCTGCGCTGACCGCCACCTGCAGGTCATCAACAAAGGGGGCATCACCCAGAACCAGGGTCTTGCCGCTGGCATCCAGGGCGTGCCCGCGATTATCGAGTGCCTCCAGTCGCTCTACCTCTACCGACAGTCGGCCGGGATCGCCGACGACGCTGCCGTTGGCACGTAAGGTATGGAATTGCGGTAACTGATCCGGCAGCAACCATGCCAGCAGTGTTGCATCAGTGATATCCAGCATATAGGAGAGGTCGACGCCCGAGCCGGAATTCAGGCTGTCGACTGCCCCCTGCAGGGTCAGGTTGACGCCTTCCCGCGCCAGGCTGGCCTCGAGCCCGTCAAGTCGAAGGGCATCGGGTGTGCCGGCCAGACGGCCGGTTGCCGTCAGTGCCCCAAGGGCCGGCATACCGATATGAAACAACTGCAGCACGGCCTGGACGTCGGGGATATCAAGCTGTAATGCCAGTGCACCAGACGGTTCCACTCCGCCGTTTCCCGCCAGTTCACCACTGGCATGGAGTGATGACTGCAGCACCCCGGCGCGGAGGTCGACGATAAATGAACGCCCCGCCGCCGTGTCTGCTTCACCCCGTGCCACAGACCCATCGAGACTGAACGGTTCGCCATCAACGGAACCCCGGGCGGTAATCGGCGACAGCACACCCAGTTCATTGCGCTGCGCCTGAAGCACATCCAGTTTGAGGTGCAGCGGTTCGATCTCGTGCGGCTGGAAAACATCTACAGCGAGATTGCCAATATCGATTCGATCAAAGGTCACGGCCCTGAGATCAATATCCAGTCCGGCTTTCTCGTCCGGGGTGTCATCTGCTTGCAGCATGACAGTGACCGTCGTGTTATGTGCAGCGATTTCCCGAATCAGCAGATGGCCGTCGGCCAGCGACGGGATGTCGAGTTGTAAGCGCAGGTCATCGGCCTGCACCTCGACCGACTCGTCCTGCATGCGAAAGCGTATACCACTGGCATTGAGGATCGGGCTCATCGACAAATCAATCGTCACCGGGCCATCCAGTTCGATGGAATGATCGGTAAACTGGTCAACACCCCGGGTGATGATACCACTGAGATCGCCGTTCCCCACGAACAACAGGGCCGAGATGAGCAGCAGCGCAAAGGCAGCGAGGAAACCCGCGAGGGTGAACGTGAGGATTTTCAGCCAGCGCATGCCCTTATTCTAGCACCCTGATAGAAACAACATACTCAGCGTTCAAAGCTGAACAGAATCTCGGCCGAGGATGCCTCGACACTGGTGATGGTGCGGATGCTCCAGCGTCGCGTCAGCTCGAAGCGCACCTCGAACTCGTTGATGGCGTCATACAGGCCGGTCCGGTAGCGCACGTAGATTTGCGGCGACAGGTAGGTGCCGAGCACCATGGCCGCATCTTCCAGTGTCTCACCACTTTCCACGCCGAGTTCCTCCAGCCCGAGCCGCGTGCCGAGCCTGCCCGCCAGCATGTTGCCCCCGGCCAGCAGGCCGGCATCGGTCATGCTGCCACCGCCCTGCCCGATCTGCGATTGCGGTTTGCCAAAGGCAATATAGGAAATGATATCGCCGTCTGGCATGGTGGGATCCGAGTACAGGGTCAGCTCGGGTTCCCTGAGCGTGCCGCTTGCACGCAGGCCCGCGGTAATAGCACCGATTCTGCGGCTGGCCTCGAAATCCAGCCCGGGATTGTCGACCGGTCCACCGCTGAACAGCAGTTGTCCGCGATTAATCTCCAGCGCCCGCCCATAGGCCTCGTACGTGCCGCGTTCTATCGACAGGCGCCCACGCGCGGTGGTTGCCTTGCCGGGGACGTCCTGCAGGTTGACGGCACCGAGGATGTCGCCGGTCAGTCCGAAACCGTCGATGCTGACATCATCACCCAGTGACAGGCGGATATCACTCGTGACCCGCCAGCGTTCATCTGCCACCTCGGGCGCTTCCTCGCGCACGATAATCACGTCCCTGGAGACACCGGTGCGGGTGGTGATGTCCCGCGGCCGCAGGCGCGCATGCGGGACGTGTATCTCCCCGGTCAGCAGCAGCTCCGGCGGTGTCAGCCGCGCCTGGATATCCGGCGACACCACAATGACGCCTTCCGGCAGGTGCATGACCTCGAAGTCGCTGCCCTGCAGGTGAACAGCCGCCTCCCAGTGGGCGATATCCGTGACCGTGATGTCGCCAGTGAGGGTGACACTGCCACCGCCCGAGTCAGCGCGTCCGGTGAGCGACAGTCCATCGTTCAGGCTTTGCAGCTGCACATCGAGACCAGTCAGATTGATCCCGAGACGATCGATCGTCAGCGTGCTGTCACTGATGCTGGCCCCGCCGGAAAGGCGTGGTTGCGCCAGGGTCCCGTCAGCGTGCAGATCGATTTCCAAGGTGCCCTCGTAGCTGCCCACCTCCTCGAGCAGGTACGCGACGAACAGCATGTCACGCAGTTCACCCGCCACGTTCAGGTCAAGCGATTGTTCTTCCCAGGGTGTGGTACCGGCCTGGTAACCCGGCAGGGAGAGGTTGGCATTGAGAAAATCAGCGCCAGTCAGTTCCAGGTTGGCGCGCGCGTCAAGACCGGCATCACCCAGTGTGGCCTGCAGGACCCCACCGCCCAGGCGCGTGTCCGACGGCAACGACGGGTCTGCGTAGGTCACGCTGCCGGCACCGAGCCTGACTTGCAGGTCCGCTGTCTTCAGCTGGCCGGCATGAAGTGCGGCGTGCATGTCCGCATCCACCTTATTACCCAGGGTAACTGGTGCCTTTTGCAGGGCACGCAGTGCCGAAAGCGGGAATGACTCAAGCCGCGCGCTGGCCTCAAGTGCGGCGGCAGGATCACCTGCTGCATCTACACACAGCTGTGCATCGTCCTGAACCCAGCAGGTCGCGGGTACCGCGATGCGTGCCGTACCCAGCTCAAGCGCAACCGGCTGTTGCAGGACCCACTCGCCGGCACCCGGGTATTGCCAGTCGGCCTTTTCAAGGGTGCCGCGCCACAGTGGGTCCGTCCAGTCACCGGCCAGTGCTATATCCACGTCGGCCTCCTCGCCAGTGGCCGCCAGTAACAGGCGGTGTGCATGCAGCGGGCCGCTGAAGTCCACTGTCGCTGATTCATAGACCAGGCCGGCCAGCACCAGGCCAGCACCGCTGGCGGTGATGGATTGCTCAGCCGACTCGTGCCAGTCAATCTCGGTCTGCGCCGTAACCGACTCAACCGACAGGCCGGCGCCGACCAGCCCGGTACCGTCCAGTGATGCCTTAATCACAGGGCGATCGCGTGCACCGGTGACCGTGCCTTCCATAGCAAGCTGACCGGCCCAGTCAGGCAGGACGGCGGCCATATCGGAAATGGCCGCCTTCGCGGTGATATCCCACTGCTCACCGAGGCTACCTGAGGCAGACAGTTGATTATTCGCGGAGGTTAGCGCCAGGGTATGGATCGTCACTGCATTATCCCTGAGCAGCACATCGACCTGTCCGCTGACAGGATAGTTGCGTAACTGGCCCTGCAGGTCATCCAGTTTCAGCTGCGTCTGCCACTGCCCTGCCTGTACCGCACCATTTGTCACCAGCTGTGCGCTCAGTGCCCCGGGCCAGTCTGGCCAGTGGCTGCCCGGGTCGAGTTGCTGCGCATCGACATCTGCCTGCCAGCTGAATCCCTCCGTCCAGGCAAGCCCGCCCGAGCCGGCGACTGTACCCGCCAGTGTGTCACCCTGAAGCTCATGGAGCGTCAGTCCGGTCTGTGTGCCCTCGGCCTTGATGTGCCACTTGCCTGTCGGTATCTGCGGTCCGGCAATGTTTACATCGCCACTCAACGCATAGGCGTCGAGCAGACCGGTCATCCTTGCCTGGCCCGTGGTCGTCAGTGCCTCAACGCTCACATTCCAGTCGATCTGCAGATCGCTGTTTTTTGTCGGCACAAGACCCAGTGCGCCGGATAGACCAGCCGAGTAGTCTTTCGCTGCAAGTGTGAAACGATCAATATCGAGCTGCTCGCCCGCGGCGCGGGCAGCCAGGGTGACCTGGTCAATCTGTACCGGCTCGCCAGCGCCGCTGACAATGTGCAGCGTGGTCAGCCTTGAGTTCCTGACCGAAATTTTTACGGGTAGCCTGATGTCGAGAGAAAACGCCGTATCCTCCTGTTGCTCACGTTCGCCGAGCGCGACCTCGATCCTGTCGGCCGTCAGCCGATTGATACGTACCTCACCGACCAGCAGTGCCCGGGGTGACCAGTCGAGTTGCACTCGACCGAGGCGGTAACTGTCGGGCCCAACCTGCAGCTGCAGGTCATCGACCTCGATCACCGAGAGCAGGGTCCCCCGCAGTTCGCTGAACTGCAGTGTGTCATCAAGCTGCCCGGCAAGCAGACGCCCCGTGGTCTGCAAACCATGCTGCGTCATACCGAGATAGACCAGCAGGGCAATCAGCAGCAGCGCCAGCAGCAGGACTGCACCCGCCATGTGCCTGATCCATTGCAGCAGGCGTTTCATGCTAGAAATCCGGACCAAAGGTTATATGCAGGCGCCATGGGCGGTCATCATCGCTGAGTGCATTGGCGACATCGACGCGCACCATGCCGACCGGCGAGGCCCAGCGTATGCCGACACCGGCACCGCTGAAGATACTGTCCGGTGTGTCGTTGTAGGCGTTGCCGGCGTCGTAGAAGGCCGCCACGAACCATTTGCCGTACACGTTATAATCATATTCCGCACTGCCCACGAGCAGGTACTTGCCACCGATCAGTTCGCCGTCCTCGTTCACAGGGCCCAGTGACTTGTACTCATAACCACGCACGCTGTTATCACCACCGGTGAAGAACCGGTTGGAGGCCGGCAGGCTCTCGAAATCACTGGTACCCGTGGCGCCGATATCAGCGCGCACGATCAGGCGTCCCTTCTCGCCAATTGAGCGCACCAGCTTGCCACGCACAACTCCCTGCAGGAAGGTCGTGTCCGAGAGTACGGCCTCGGCCGATCCGGAGGTTTCCAGGTCAACACGATAACCATCACCCGCATGCAGGCGATTGTCAGCGCGAACCAGGGTCCACGTTGCCTTGGGAATCAGCAGATTTGATACACCCGCGCTGTCAGCAAGATCATCAATCTCGTGCTTGTAACCCAGTGACAAGACTTCACGCCAATCCCCGCGCTGGAAGTTGTGGCTGGCACGTAACTCGGTGATCTCGTTTTTGACCTCGGTAGTGTCTTCCCTGCGGTAAATGGCGCTGAACTCCAGTACATCGGTCTGCGGCCTGGCCAGCGGGATGGAATAGGTCGTGCTGATGTCCTGCCTCACCTGTGACACACTGGCCTCGGCGCCGAGACGATGACCATAGTGGTTTATGCGACGGTGCAGCCAGTTGACCGATCCCTGGATGCCGAAGTTCGTCGAGAACCCAAGACCAAAGCTGTAACGCTGCAGCTTGTTCGGCACCAGGCTGACCGTGACCGGCACGTGGTTGTCTATTGCTGCCTCGGGTTGCGGCACGATATCCACCGAGGAAAAATAGCCACTGTCCACCAGTCCGCGCTGCAGCTTGAGCAATTGCTGGGTGGACCACACCTCACCCTCTTCGAAGGGTATGTAGCGCCGCAGGCGTTCCTCGCTGATGTTGCCGCCACTGAAGCTGACCGGACCGAAAAAGGCCTTCTCGCCGGTATAGAGGTGCAGGCTGATCTCGGCCTCGTTGCGTGCCTGGATGACCCTGACCTCGTTTTGCAGGAAACGCGCCTCGCGGTAACCACTGTCCACCGCCACGGCGCGCAGCAGCTGCCTGGCTCGCTCGTACTCTGCGTGGACGAGCTGCATGCCGATTTCAACCGGTAGATTCCCGACGGCCTTGAGGATGGCGGGCTCCTGTTCACCGGCACCCTCGATGCGGACATCGAGGCGTGTGATGAGTGTGGGTTCGCCCGGGTCAATCTCATAGCGTGCGTGCCAGCGGTCCCCCTTTTGTTCCAGGCTCGGGAGAATTACCGGGTTGTAGTAACCATATGGCTGCAGGGCCAGGCGAATCTCGTCGGGGGCACGCTGGTGGTAACGCCGTACGCGTTGTTCCGTCAGATCGTCTGCCTTGCGCTGCTGCTCGATGGTCAGGAAGGCCAGCACATTGGTTCGCTGCTCGCGTGACAGGCCCCCCACATCCACCTTGACCGAGGGTGCCGCCTCGACTGCCGCAGGGCCTGTCAGGCACAGGACGAGAATCAGGATCAGGAATCTAAGCATTATCAGGAAAAGAACACTTATCTATTGATTTAACTGATAAATACTTGTGATGGGAAATAAAATAATACTTAAAAAAGAGTTAAAAACAGTTACGCGCCAAAGCGCCATGCCATTGATTATACACGGGTTTGTGAGGCGCAGGCAGTTTCTCTCGGCCAGTATGCGGTGCCAGTGAATCAAGGCGTACCCGCTTCAGGTTGGCGTGAAGATCGCTGCCAGGACGTCCGCTGGAGAACCGTGATATCTCCCCTGCCCGTCCACCAGGATGGTTGCTTCAAACATTCACAAAGGTCTGCTTCCAGCTCGATATTGGCATTCCCCGATCAGATACATCCCGTTTGAGCGGAAGCCCTTAGTGGCCTGTTAACGGCCGGTTTTGCTGAAAAACGCTGCCACTGAAGATCATTCGTGCACGAGAGTGCACTGCTTTGATAATTTTCGCTTGAAAACATATGAGAGCACTCTCCGCGCCGAATGCTGGATCGTAGTGCCCACATGTCACTGCTGACGGGCGCACATGGCTTCAATGAGCTGCCTTGCTCACGATGATCTCGACTGGTGAAACACGTCCGGAAGCAATATTTTCCACCATATTGTTGATCTTGACGGGTGCGGAGTCGCCCATGGCGATGTGTACACCCAGTGGCGGACTGCCACCCGCCTCTTCCATACGCCTGCGTGTTTCGGCAAAAAATTCCGCTGCAAAATCACGGCGATCGCGTATCTTTATGATGGCGAAACCTGCCTGTCCGAGCGCATCGATATATTGCTCCTGGGTGGCCAGTGCACTGGTGTCCGGGGTGGTTGACCAGGGAACCGGATAAGTCAGTTCCTCGTCACCGGTCAGCATCACATCATAAACACCAAAAACAGCGCCTGGTTTTATCAGACGGCAGATTTCTGAAAATAGTCCGATCTTGTTGGCGATATTCATCCCGACATGCAACATGAAGGCGGCATCAAAGCTTTCATCACTGAATGCTGTCGCTGTGGCATCACCCTGGGTCAGTTTAACCTGTTCAGTCAGGCCAACCCAGTCACACAGAGACTGTCCGGTTGATATGAATTCGGGGGTCAGGTCAATGCCGGTAACGCGACAACCGAAGCGGCTGGCAACAAAACGTGAAGTGCCGCCTAAACCACACCCCACATCCAGTACATGATTATTCGCTGATAACTCCAGCTGGTCGATAAATTCCTCTGAGGCCTGGCGGCCGCCGATATGAAATTCATCTACCGGGGCCAGATCATCGACAGTGACCGACTCGGGTGTCTTGCCGATAGCTTCAACACCGCTGAGAATCCGGTCGAGTAATCGCCCATTTGTGTAGTGTGAGGCTACGCTGTCTTTCATAAAGAGCTCCTCGTGTCCACACAGTATAGGCAGATTACCGGGAAACGAC
>CAJQNP010000295.1 GCA_905479705.1 uncultured Gammaproteobacteria bacterium | reverse complement strand
ACTAGAGGATTACTAATAATATACAAATATTAAATAAGTATACAAATATGCGCCTATTGGCTATTAACTCTATACGGATCAATCACTCATGGAGGCTAATTGTCATGTCTATATTCAAGCGTTTATCAGCAACCGTTGTATCCAATCTCGACCGGGTGGTCGGGGAAATCGAAAATAACGATGCAGTCATCCAGGCCAGCCTCACTGAACTGCGCAGAAAGATCGCTGCAGCAAAAGTGAGGCTGTCTCATGTGCACCGTCAGGAGGCCCGGCTCAACAGGCAAATCCGAAAGCGCCGCGAAGACGAACAGCGCTGGGGCGAGCGGGCGGTGGAGACCGCGCGAACCGATGAGGCCAGGGCGCTGGAGTGCGTGCAGCGTCGTCAACAGTGTCGTATGCAGGCTGAAAGACTGGAGGAAGGTCTGCAACAGTATCAACTCACCGCCGGCAAGCTGGCGCGCGGCGTTGAGGAAGGTGAGGCGCGTCTTGCGGAGATGGGTCAGAAACACACCCTCATGCGTGCCCGCCAGTCGACTGCGGAGGCCTTGTATGCGGCCAACCTGGCCGGGAATGAATCCCTGCACCAGATGGAAGACAGCTTTGACCGCTGGGAAGTCAGGATCCTCCAGGAGGAGATGGCGGTGGACAGTGATGAGGAGTTAACCCCGCTGGATCGTGAATTCTCCGACTCGGAAAACGAACAGGCGCTGCGTGATGAACTGGCAGCATTGATAGCAAAGGAGTAGGGCCATGAGCACAGAAATCAAAACATGGAATACGAGCGTCGACCCTGTCGACGATCAAAATGGACTGGAGCTGATGAAGAAGTTGCCGAGCCTGTTACGCATTCTTGGTACAACGGCGTTACTGGTTGCCATGTACAGCTTCCTGGTCAAGGGCTGGCACAGCGGCGGCGATGTTTTTCGCTATATCCTTATGCTCGGGCACACGGGCGCCATGACAGCCATCGGCCTGAGCAGTGGCCACTGGCTGAAAGAGGGTAAAGGTGCACGCCTGTTGCTGACACTGGCACTCGTCTCTGTGGCGGCTAATTTCGCGATCCTGGGTGCGTTTATCTTCTCACAAACGTCGGCAGCTGCAACTGTGAACTATCCCGGTTATGTCGCCTGGTCGGTGGGCAGCCTGTCCACGGCACTGGGTGTAACCGGACTCGCCCTGGTTGTATTGCTGCCCGTCGTGTTCCTCGGTTTCCGGGTGCTCTCACGCAGTATGTCGAGCAGGCTGGCGGTGCTCTTTCTGATCAGTAACATGGCGTTACTGGTCCCGCTGCGCGACCCGCACCTGGTCGGCTACATGGTGGTTGTGCTGAGTTTGTTTGTACTCGGTTTCAGTGGGAAAACCGCGCGGCAGGATGTCTCGGCCAGGACTCACGAGGGCATGATGGCCCTGGTGCTGCAGTATTTGCCCATCGGGGTACTGCTGTGTCGCAATCTCTGGCTGTATACACCGGATCTGTTCCTGCTGACGATACTGGCGCTGACCGTGTTCTTCGCATTGCGCCAGGTTGGCATGCACCTGGAGGAATTTCCCGGTATTCGCAGCCTTGTCGAGGTTCTGTCGATACTGCCCGCGCTGGGCTTTGGCGCAGGCATCGGTGCAACCATGATCGAGAACGATATCTTTACTTCAGAACTTATCCTGCCTTTTGCGTCGCTGGCGACTGCGTGCCTGATCTATGAGATTTCCACGCGGGCCAGGGATGGCGTGACCCTTTACAGGGCATTGTCTGTTGGCGTGCTTTGCACCGGGTTGCTGGCGAATATGCTGTTCCTTGGTGGTGTGCTGGCAGCGATGATGAGTGCTGTAATCGGAATCGCGGTGGCTGTATATGGTTACATGAAGCAGCAACGTATCGTTTTCGGCGGTGGTATGCTGACAATGAGCGTTGGCCTGATCTACCAGCTTTACTACGCTACACAGATCTTCCACCTGGGAAGCTGGGCCAGTCTCGCTGTACTTGGTATGGCTGCCATTGTTATTGGATCAACGATAGAATGCCATGGTTGCCGAATCAAGCTGATGTTGACAGCATGGAAGGCGAAATACGGTGACTGGGATCTATAGCCAGTGGTTCCCGGGTAACTGTCGGTCGCTGAAGTCGCGGCTAGTTACCCGGGGTGAATGGATCCGGTGCAGTGCTCCGGCAGGGTTGTTTGAGGGTATGATCATAAAGGCACCATGAGTCAGTCCCATAACAGATACGTGCTGGTGCTTGCTGTAATATTCGCTATTGAGTGGGTATTGCTGGCCATATCACCGCATGATCGCGCTGACTGGGCACTGGAAAATGTCATTGTCATTGCTCTCATTGTTCTGCTTGTCTCTACCTACAGAAAATTCCCGCTCTCGCGTGTCTCCTATACCCTGATATTCATTTTCCTGATGCTCCATGAAGTTGGCGCACATTACACCTATGCCCGGGTCCCCTACGATGAATGGATGACGGGCTTGTTCGGGTTCAGCCTGGATCAGGCCCTGGGTTTCGAGCGCAACCACTTCGATCGTCTTGTGCACTTTTGTTACGGCCTGTTATTTGCGTATCCGATCAGAGAGGTCTTTATACGGATTGCGGATGTGAAGGGATTCTGGGGCTACTTCCTGCCACTTGATCTGACGATGTCCACGTCCATGATGTACGAGTTGATCGAGTGGGGTGCGGCCAGGCTGCTGGGCGGGGAACTTGGTATGGCCTATCTTGGCACACAGGGTGATGTCTGGGACGCCCACATGGATATGGCGCTTGCCAGCCTCGGGGCCTTGATTGCCATGCTGGTGACCGCGCTGATCAACAGCAAACTGCAGAGGGATTTCGCAAAGGAGTGGAATGAAAGCCTGAGAGTAAAGGGCAAGCTTCCTCTCGGCGAGGATCAGATCATGCGGTTCCTGGAAGATCCCGGTAATAAATAGTATGCAATCCTCAGCACAGAATGATCTGTGCTGGATCAGGTGCGGGGGAGTGAACTGAACGACATCTTCGTGTTACCAGGCTGGAAAGGGTTACATAACCGTCGAGTGAGGCAATGACGCGATGGCGTCCTCGCGGGTCCCGACCGGGATGATCAGCATGCGACCCTCGATGATCTTGTTGTTCTCAAGCTGGTTGACCCGGCGGATGTCAGAGACTGTCGTACGGTACAGTCGGGCAAGTGTGCTGAGGTTGTCACCCGGCTGAATACGGTAATGGACCGACTGGAGGCGTTGATCGGCCGGCAACCGTGCGATTTGAGTGCGCAGGTTGTGCGCCCGTGAACTCGGGACCAGCAGTTTGTGGTTCTTGCCGGGGGGGGTAATCGAGAGGCCATAGCCCGGATTGAGGCGCTGCAGTTCCTGCAGAGGAACTCCGGACAGCCGTGCGACGACCTTGAGATCAAGCTGTCCATCAACATCGACCTTGCTGAAATATCGATCATCAGCAAGCGCTGGCAGCGGGACGTTGTAAGCCTGGGGGTTTTCAATGATCATGCGCAGCGCAATCAGCCTGGGGACATAGGACTGCGTCTCTGCTGGCAGCGATAGTTCCCAGAAATCGGCCGGTTTACCCGACTCGCGGTTAGCGTTGATGGCACGTTGCACGCGTGCACCGCCGGCGTTATAGGCTGCAAGGGCCAGCAGCCAGTCGCCATCGAAGCGTTTATGAAGCTTCTCCAGGTAATCCATTGCGGCCTCTGTCGAGGCCAGAATGTCGCGGCGTCCGTCATACCAGCCGTCCTGGTTCAAACCGAGGTAGTCAGCCGTCCCGGGCATGAACTGCCAGATTCCGGCTGCGCCGGCCGGTGACGTGGCAAAGGGATCAAAGGCACTCTCGACCATCGGCAGCAGCGCGAGTTCGGCAGGCATGCCATCCTGTTCGAGACGATTGAGAATGTGAAACAGGTAGGGTTCGCCGCGTTGCAGTATCTTTGCGAACAGCCGCGGGTGTTTGACGTATTCATCGATGTGGCTGCGAATCTGTTGCGGGTCCACTGCCGGAAAATCAAAACCGGCGCGCATGCGCGTCCAGATATCTGCAACGGATACGGGGTCCGAATCCGGTTTCCCGGATGTGGGCTGAAAGATATCCGTCGTGGTGTTTTCCGGTAAGCGGTACGTGCAACAGGATTCAAGCACGGTTGCAGGCAACGCTTGATGTGAATGCCACTGGCCGATCTGGTCTGTCAGGTCAGTATTCGATTGCATGAACTGACTGGTTACCGATGAAGATACCAGCATGGCGATACCCGGTATCCACAACCATTTTGTTTTTATTAACACGCTCATGATTGAGCAACTCCTGGAGGCCTGTATTATTAATCTTGGCCACCCTTGTTATTGATTGTTGTATCTGGGGACGTTCATGCAGACTGCACCGGGTCCGCTGATTGTCTTGCTTTGACTTGAATACTAGAGGCAATCACGGTGCGTGTGAATTGCCCAAAGGTAGGTGGGCGGCCTGAAAAAACCATTGAATATGAGTTGTTTATTGGTTGAATTACTGGGTAAAGGTCGTTGTGTACATGAGGTCATGCATGCAACTTGCTGGGTGGCGGTGTATTTCTAAATGATGGTCCAGATCGTTAATCTGGATGTTAAATGCGACGCAGGGTCTGGCATGCAGCGCAGGTAAAGGAACGAGCGGGAATGAATCAACGACAAGCGGCGGTGGTTGTACAGCGCCAATGGGGCGTTTTAGTTACCTTGTTAATGACTCACCATGAACGCAGCCCGCTTCACTGTCGTTCCGTGCGCCGTCATGCCCGCCTTCGCGGGTATGACGTAATTGTTCTTCTGAATGTTCTGTCTGTCTTGCAGGTTTGTAATTATTGAAAGATGAAATATGCAACACACATTCGTGCATATTCAACTGGGACTATCGCGAGTCAGGTTGCCTTGAAACAGTAGCGCCGTGTACGGGGCTATTCCGGCATGACAAACTCCGGCGGCGGGGGTGGCGGTGTCGGTGCGTTCAGGTGAACAATCAGACGCCAGCCGGTGTTGTCCTTGCGGAAAATATTGCTGCCGTAAAAGGGCGGCGGGGTGTGTCTGTCGGCGGGTGGATCCTCGATGGTTTCCTCCACCTGGTGGATAGCTATATCATCGGTTTCAATCCAGCCCAGGTGTGCGATGGACAGTGACACACCATGACCCTCGGAGAACAGGTGGGTAAATACACCAGTCACAGCCTCGCGGCCCTGGATCATCGGGTGCATGGGTAACAGGCAACAAATGTCATCGGCTTCTGCCCACACTGAAAGCATCCTGTTCAGGTCGCCTTCATCCAGGGCATCGTAAAAGGCGTCTTCAGCTTCCTGGGGCGTGTCGTATGTCTGGGTCATGTTGTCAGTCCGGGTTGATCGTGGAATGGATGGTTGCATTGCACGTGGCTGGAATCAAGTTCTAACAGCAACTACATGAAGGCGCAGCAGATGGGCATCAGGGAAAAATGGAATGAACGTTACCGTGCCGCGAGTCGTGAGCCGCAGGCCTCACAGGTCCTGAGAGAAAATCTGCACCTGTTGCCAGACAATGGTCGCGCGCTGGATCTGGCCTGTGGGTCAGGGGGCAATGCCATCCTGCTGGCACAACAGGGTTTGCAGGTAGATGCCTGGGATATTGCCGATGTTGCTATTGCCGCGTTGCAGGAGATGGCGCTCAAGCGGCCGTTGTCCATTCGGGCCGAGGTGCGGGATGTCGAGACCGATCCGCCTGGGCCAGGGACATTTGATGTCATTACCGTGAGTTATTTTCTTGATCGTGGCCTTGTTCCTGCCCTGCTGGCGGCACTCAAACCCGGTGGTCTCGTCTATTACCAGACCTTTACCCGGCAATGTGTCTCCGATCGGGGGCCGAGAGGTGCGGAATTCCGCCTGGCAGAGCAGGAATTGCTGCAGCTGTTTTCCGGGCTGCAGGTCCTGTTTTACCGTGAGGAAGGGTGTGTGGGTGATGTACAGCAAGGCTTCAGGGATGAGGCGATGTATATCGGCAGGAGACCCGGCTGAGATCCGGACAGCAGCCTGTAGCGCGTTGAATGGGCGCAGCGCCGCCCGCGGGTGAACGTAGCGAGTAGTTCAGTGCTGGCTGGTTAACGTGTTACTGGATTCCCGCCTTCGCGGGAATGACGTAAGAGGTATAAAGGGAATGACGTAATACGTACGGAGGGGTGACGTAATAGGTACAGGGGAATGACGCAAAATGTAGTAGCAGGTGTCCCCTGAGGCGTTATTACTTCAGCGACTTGGTCAGCTCCTGCAAGGATTTCTCATTGTTGCAAAAGTCGATGCTGTCAGCGGAAATATCTTTCTGCTCCAGCTTCTCATCGCAGGTACCTGTGTTCTCACAGGCCTTGCAACGTGTCATCTGATCACGAATAACCACCGCACGTTCCTTGCTGATGTAGCCGTCTATATCGATGCCCAGTGCGGCAAGCATTTTCCCCAGGCGCAGCTTGTCTATCTGCCCGGCCAGCCTTTCCCGGTATGCCATGCCGGTCTTGAAATTAAAGACAAATGCAACCGGCAGCAGCACGGTGAATACCGCCACAACCAGGAGTAGGAGCAGGCCGATTATAATGAGTGTCAGTGTGTTCATGGTTGAGGTTCCCTGTAAGAGCCATTCAGGTGCGAGCCAGTCGCTGGTAGTAGCGCAGCCGGTAGAGTTGCCGTGTGTGTGCCTCGTCATCGCTGAATCCGCTACGGTCATGCAGGACATTGTTGCTTAGCAGTCCCTGTCCGGCCTGCAGGGTGGCCCGGTAGATAAAGGGCGAGTCAGAATCCAGTAATGCGCCGAGTGTCTGCAGGGCATCCTGGACAACCGGGTCCGCCGACCACTCGATGCTGCGGGTGCG
>CAJQNP010000294.1 GCA_905479705.1 uncultured Gammaproteobacteria bacterium | reverse complement strand
GGCGAATGCCCACCTGCACCTGTATGGAAAGAACGAGGCCCGGCCCGGACGCAAGATGGGACATATCAACTGCATTGCCGACGACCTCGAACAGGCGCTGGCAACCACCGCGGCCATTCGCAAGGCGCTGTCGATCTGACACCCCCCGCGATTACGCCGCCGGCGTCTTCAGGATCTGCGCGGCCGCTTCCTTGACGACGACCTGCAAGGCCTGCGCGATCAGCGCCAGACGCCTGCCACTGCGGTGCACGATGTACCGGTAGCGCATGATCGGAAACCCCACCACATCAAGGATTAGCAGTCGCTTGAGCGCGAACTCCATGCCCGGGGTATGCAGTGAGACGATACCGGAACCCTGCTCGCGCACCAGAAAGGTCTCTTCAAGCAGGCGTTCCAGTGGCGTCTGGCTGTGCGAGGCCAGCGGGTTATCCTGCCAGTGGCGTCTGGCTGTGCGAGGCCAGCGGGTTATCCTGAAAGTGCCGGGGCACCGATTGAGAGATCGGCAGCTGCCGAAAGGTTATCTTTACGGCCATTACACTTATATATGATTCCGCGCATCCTCGCGCGCATAACCTTCATGTAATTAGCGGTTTATTGGTACACTGGCACGCACTTACAGGCCCTGCCGGCAGGTATGCGGGCGCATCGGAGGATAACGAGTGGAAAGAAAAGAAAACATGCCGTTGTGGGTCTTCCTCGGCTTAATGAATATCGAGACACGCAAGGGTGCGATGATCCTGTTCTGGTGCAGTTTCGCCTTTGCGCTGTTCTGCATCCCGCTGTCCTGGTATCTCAATGACTGGTGGTGGTTTGGCATCATGCTGCCGGTATCCCTCTGGTACCTGTTCTCGATCAAGTGGGTAGACAAACATGCCTTGTGGGACTGAATGGCACCGCCCCGACAGTCGTGATTAGCACTCTTGCCAATACCCTGGGAATCGAGACCAGCCCGGTCAGCCATACCGAGCGACTGGTGTCTGCACTCGGCAGCCTGCTGGTCATCGCGAGCATCATCTTCATCACCCGTGCCAGCCTCGACAGCACCGCGGCCCTGTTGATCGTGCCGTCGATGGGCGCCTCCGCGGTGCTGCTGTTCGCTATCCCGCATGGCGCCCTGTCACAGCCCTGGAATGTGTTTGCCGGTCATCTGCTGTCTGCCCTGGTGGGGGTCAGTTGCGCCATGCTGTTCAGCAACGAAATCATCGCGGCCAGCATGGCGGTCGGCATCGCGGTCGGTGTCATGCATTACACCCGCTGCATCCATCCCCCCGGAGGTGCCACGGCACTGGCCGCTGTCATCGGTGGCGAGGCCACGCAGGCACTCGGCTACCAGTTCGTGGTCACGCCGGTCCTGATCAACGTGCTGGTGATGCTGGTTGTTGCGATTGCCTTCAATGCCTGCTTTCCGTGGCGCCGTTACCCGGCATGGCTGGCAAACAGGGGCCGGCAGCCAGTTGTCGCTGCCCGCGACACCCGGAAAAGCATCGAGCATGCCGATCTCGTTGCCGCGCTGGGCCAGATCGATTCCATCATCGATGTATCCGAACAGGACTTGCTGCGTATCTATGACCTGGCGACCGGCACCGCGGAACAACGTCACCTGCAACCGCAACAGGTCGGCCTGGGGCATTACTACAGCAATGGCGAGTCCGGCGCCGACTGGTCGGTGCGCCAGGTCGTTGATGAATCGCGCAACCCGGATCCGGACAGGGACAGCGTGGTCTACAAGGTAGCCGCAGGTGCCGGCCTGAGAAGCTCGGGCGTCATGACACGAACGCAATTCGCACGCTGGGCAAGCTATGAAGTGACCCGCGATGATGACAACTGGAACCGCATCGAATCCTGATGCTTGAGGATTACAGGCATGGCAAAGACACCGCGACCATCTGAAGACAAGGGCATCTACCACGCGCCCTGGGAAAAGGCCTTTGACAAGGTCATCACTCCGTTCGAGGAGTTCATTCATAGCCAGACCACCAGTGGCCTGTTGCTGATGCTGACCGCCGTGATCGCACTGCTGTTTGCCAACAGTGCGTATTCCTTTTTGTACGAGCAGATGCAGCACATCGAGATTGGCCTGCACATCGGCAGCTGGTCGCTGGAGAATACGCTGCATCACTGGATCAACGACGGCCTGATGGCACTGTTCTTTTTTGTCGTCGGCCTCGAGCTGAAACGCGAAATCCTGGTGGGCGAACTGGCGAATCCGCGCAATGCCACCCTGCCCATTATTGCCGCAGTCGGCGGCATGGTGGTACCGGCACTGATCTACTTCGCCATCAACCCGGAAGGTGATGCCTCGCGTGGCTGGGGCATACCGATGGCCACGGATATCGCCTTTGCGCTGGGCGCTATTGCACTGCTGGCGAGCCGGGTTCCGAAGTCGCTGATCACCTTCCTGGTTGCCCTCGCGATCGTCGATGACCTGGGTGCAATTATTGTCATTGCCCTGTTCTACACCGAGAATCTGTCCATGGGCTGGCTGATCACCTCGGGTATTTTCTTCGCCATGCTGTTGATGCTCAACCTGGCCGGAGTACGAAAAATCACGCCCTACTTCATTATCTCCATACTGCTGTGGTATGCCATGTTCGAGTCCGGCATACATGCAACCCTGGCCGGCGTACTCGGGGCCTTCTCGGTGCCGGCACGGCCGAAGTATGATCCGTCACTCTTCAGCAAGCATGTCAGGGAGACCATCGACCACTTCGATGACAGTCTCGACGAGGGACAAAGCATCCTGACCAATGACAAGCTGCGCGGCATCGTACATTCACTCGAGAGTGGCGCACTGCAGGTGCAGGCCCCGTTGCAGCGTCTCGAACATGCCTGGCACCTGCCGGTGGCCTACATGGTCATTCCGATCTTCGCGCTGTTCAACGCCGGCATACCGCTGAATATGGACAACCTTGGGCAAACCCTGGCACAGCCGGTGACGCTGGGTGTCATCCTCGGGCTGGTCCTCGGCAAGGTGCTGGGCATTGCCGGTTGCTGCTGGATTGCCATCCACTTCGGCATCGGCCAGCTGCCTGCCGGTACGCGTTTCGTGCAGATCATCGGTGTGTCGCTCCTCGCCGGCATCGGTTTCACCATGTCGATCTTCATTGCAGAACTCGGTTTCACTCATCAACCGGAGCTGCTGATCATGGCAAAGACCGGCATCCTGTTCGCCTCCCTGATTGCCGGTGTTACCGGCTTCATCTGGCTGTTCATTGCCGGCAACAAGAACAGCTAGCAGCCACGACGGGTCACCCGCGTGACAGAGGACATTAAATTCGACCTGCCCCTGCTGGCACTGCTGCTCGCCAACCTCGTGCCGGTCTTCGGCGTGCTCTACCTGGGCTGGGATGTCGGCGCCATTGTGGTGCTGTACTGGGCCGAGAACCTCATTGTCGGCGGCTACACCCTGTTGAAGATGCTGCTCACCGGGGGGGTCGGGGCACTCGGCTACATGCTGTTTTTCTGCGTACACTACGGCCTGTTCTGCGCCATACACGGCGTGTTCGTACTTGAGCTGACACAGTTCGCCGGCGAGATCTCCAGCGAGTTGCCGGTCGCCAGCTGGCCCGGACCACTGGCACTGGTCCAGCAACTGGTCTACTTCGGGCAGCAGGTACTCGCCGCGGCGCCGGAGGAGTTCATCTGGGCCTGTATCGCCCTGCTGTTGAGCCACGGTGCCTCGTTCCTGCTGCTGTTCATCGCCCGGGGCGAGTACCGCAGAACCAGCGTCGACGCGCTCATGTCGGCACCCTACAAGCGCATCGCGGTGCTGCACATCGCCGTTATCGCCGGCGGCTTCCTGGTGGTCAGGCTGGGCTCGCCACTGGGCCTGCTGCTGGCGCTGGTTGCGCTCAAGACCGGGATGGATATCATGCTGCATAAGCGCTCACACCGCGCCATTTCCGGTGACAATGCCGGCAACACTGCAGACGGGCCATCCACACCATGACAACAGGCGACAATGATCACAGCGAAGACCGGCATGGCCCGAATGTGCGGGTGCATCCACCGATCATCTTTGCCATCAGCATCCTTGCCGGTATCGGTCTGAATAACCTCTGGTCACTGGAGATGCCGCTGGGTTTTCACGGCCGCGGCTACGGGGGCATGATCATCCTGCTGGCCATACTGATCGCTGCCTGGTCACTGCTGAAATTTCACCGCGCCAATACCGACGTGCGCCCGGACAAGCCCGACAGCGCACTGATCACAACCGGGCCGTACCGCTTCAGCCGCAACCCGCTGTACATCGTGCTGACACTGGCGCAGATCACGACCGCCGTGTGGCTGGACAATCTCTGGATTCTGCTACTCGTCCTGCCCTCCATTGTTGTCGTCACACACTATGCCATCACGCGCGAGGAACGTTACCTGGAACAGCTGTTCGGCCAGAAGTACCTTGACTACAAGCAACGCGTGCGACGCTGGTTATAGCCATGGGTTTAATCGACAGCCTGTTCCGCAGGAAACCGCCCCGGCCCACGGCCGTCGATGGAGCCTCGAGGATACTGGAGCGCTTCACCACGGCAACCAGCATGGGCATCGACCGCGAGGACCTGGCACGCTATCCGGTCAAGCAGCGCAAGGTCATGGCGTTTCACTTCGGCGCCATTGAATACCTGGCACGCGAGTTCCAGCTCGACGAGACCCAGATGCTGAGCGTGTTCGTGGTATTTATCGACACCTATTTCGTCATGCCGATCACCGAGACCGGCAGTATCAGCGAACGCGTGCAGGGCTTTTACGACAAGCCGGAGGAGCGCGAATACCTCGAGGCAGGTTCCGATGTATGCCGCCGCTGGCACGAGGACGATGAACGCCGTGCACCGCTGGAGCTGGGCGAGCGACTGCAACGCGCCTGATGGCCTTCGACTTCAGCCGCCTGTTGTCCGAGGTCCGTGCCTGCCGCCTGTGCGAACCGCAACTGCCACTCGGCGCCAACCCGGTGCTGCGCGCCAGCCACACGGCGCGGCTACTGATTGTCGGCCAGGCACCCGGCACCCGCGTGCACGCAACCGGCATCCCCTGGAATGACCCGAGTGGTGACCGGCTGCGTAACTGGCTGCAACTCGATCGCGAGCAGTTCTACGATGAATCGCAGATCGCCATTGTTCCCATGGG
>CAJQNP010000293.1 GCA_905479705.1 uncultured Gammaproteobacteria bacterium | reverse complement strand
CCTGATCACACCGTCACTCGACGAGATGGTTCACATCGGCAAGGAGATGCAACGTCTGGGCATGGACCTGCCGCTGCTGATCGGTGGCGCCACCACCTCGCAGATTCACACCTCGGTGAAGATCGATCCGCAGTACCGCGGTGCGGTGGTGTATGTCCCCGATGCCTCGCGCGCCGTCGGCGTCGCCAGCAAGCTACTCAGCGCAGACAACCGCAAGGCCTATATCGCCGGTATCAAGGAACGCTACCAGGAACTGCGCGAGCAGCGCGCCGGCCAGCAACAGGCCAGGAAACTGGCAAGCCTTGCCGAGGCGCGCGCCAACCGTTTCCAGACCGACTGGGCCAGTTACAAACCGGCCGTGCCGTGCTTTCTGGGTACCAGGGTCTTCGCTGATTACCCACTGGCAGAACTGGTTGATCGTATTGACTGGGCACCGTTCTTCAAGGCCTGGGAACTGGCCGGCAAGTTTCCCCGAATTCTCGACGACGAGGTGGTCGGCAAGGAGGCAACGCGGCTGTTTGAAGATGCCCGCGCCATGCTCGACAAAATCGTTCGCGAAAAATGGCTGACGGCCCGTGCCGTGATCGGTTTCTTCCCGGCCAACACCACCGCTGAGGACGATGTCACGCTGTACACAGATGAGTCACGCGCTGAGGTACAGAGCGTTTTTCACTTCCTGCGCCAGCAGATGAAGCGCCGCAACCAGGCACCGAATCATTCACTTGCAGACTTCATTGCGCCCACGGACTCCGGCGTGAACGACTACCTGGGCGCCTTCGCCGTCACGGCCGGTATCGGCATCGATGCCAAGGTCGCCGAGTTCGAGGCCGACCACGATGACTACAGCAGCATACTGCTGAAAGCGCTGGCCGACCGGCTCGCCGAGGCCTTTGCCGAGCGCATGCACGAGCGCGTGCGCAAGGAGTTCTGGGGCTACGCCAGCGCAGAGAACCTGAGTAACACGGAACTCATCAAGGAGACCTACCGGGGTATTCGACCGGCACCCGGTTACCCGGCCTGCCCGGACCACACCGAGAAAGGCATTCTCTGGGAACTGATCGAACCGGTGAGCAACGCCGGCATCTCGATCACGGAAAGTTTTGCCATGGTACCCACGGCATCCGTGTCCGGTTTTTATTTCGCACACCCCGAGGCGCGCTACTTCGGCACTGGCAAGATTGCACGCGACCAGGTCGAGGACTATGCCGCCAGGAAGGGCATGAGCATTGAAGACACCGAGCGCTGGCTGGCCCCGGTGCTGGGTTACGACAACTAGAGTTCTCCTGCTGACCCAAGCCCGTCATTCCCGCGCAGGCGGGAATGACGCGTTATTGATTGCCTGGCAGTCCCTTTATTCCCGGCAGTCCCATTACTCGATCTTGATGTAGGCAAAGCCCTGGTGCTGCAGCTCCGCAATACGCACTACGCCGGATGGCACGGCCTCGACCCCGCCATAGAGCTTGTCTGCTGACAGCTTGATCTGTGAACGGGTGATGTCACACAGTTCCAGCCTGACGCCCTGAACCTCGTTGAGTGATGCAAGCCGTCCCTTGATGTTGCTACGGCGTTCTTCCAGTGCGGCATCGCTGGCAAACGGGGTTTCAGCGAGCTTGTCATCGGTAAGGAAACGAATACCGTGTGCCACGAATACAATGCGCACATCATATTCCAGCAACTCGTTCTGGTAATAGGTGACCATGTTGTTGATGCTGGTCAGCATGGCACTGAAGCGCCGGGGATCGGAGTAGTCCGCATGGTAGACGACCTTTGCAACATCCTCCGGGCTGTCAGCGGCAACCGACCAGCCACCGGTCAGCCATAAACTGCATGCAAGCAACACGGTCGTCGCTCTTCGTAACAGGGCATTAGTCATCGTGTATTCCTCCAGCGATCTGCGTACAATCCCAGTATGGTCAATTTATCATTTAATGCCAGCTTCGCTACCGGTGAAGACTGGCAATCTGTCCTCGCTGAATGCCTGGAAAACCTGGGTAACGAACCGCAAGGCAGCAACTTCGGTTTCCTTTATATCACAGATCCGCTGGCCCCTTACCTGAACCAGTTACTGGATGAACTGCGCACACAAACCGGCGTAAACGACTGGATTGGCACGGTCGGGGCGGGGATCTGTTATACCGGGACGGAAATCTATGATGAGCCGGCGGCAGCCATCATGATGACTACACTGCCGGAGGACAGCTATCGACTGGTGCCGGCCGGTATCGACGCGTTGACCGACATGCTTGCGCAGAACAGGGACTGGATTGCCGAACAGGCCGTGCACTTCGGTATCGTTCATGGCGATCCGCGCAATACTCACATCGCCCAGCTCATCGAGTCGCTGTCCGCTGAACTCGATCCCGGGTTTCTTGTCGGCGGCCTGACCTCGGCCAGTGACGCCAGCTTTCAGCAACAGGTGGCCGGTGAGATCTACGAGGACGGCCTCTCGGGTGTATTGCTGTCATCACAGATCACCGTGGTGAGCGGCCTGACCCAGGGATGCACACCCCTGCAGGCACGCCATACCATTACCCGCTCAGAGGGCAACATACTGGCAGAGATTGACGGCCGACCCGCACTGGATGTCTTCAAGGAAGACATCGGTGAAGCCCTTGCCAAGGACCTGTCGCGCGTGTCGGGTTATATCTATGCCGGCCTGCCGATTGCGGGATCAGATACCGGCGACTACCTGGTACGCAACCTGATCGGTATTGACCCGGAAGAGAAACTGCTGGCGATTGGCGATAACCTCGAGGACGATGTTCCCGTCATGTTTTGCAGGCGCGACAGCGACACCGCCCGTGAAGACATGATCCGCATGCTCACCGACCTGAAGAAGCGCGCCGGCGGCGACATCAAGGGTGGCGTCTATTACACCTGCCTGGGTCGTGGCAGGAACCAGTTTGGCGAGGACTCGGAAGAGCTCAGACTGATACGCGAGCACCTGGGTGACTTTCCACTGGTGGGTTTCTTTGCCAACGGTGAAATATCCCACAACCGCCTGTATGGCTACACCGGGGTACTCACACTGTTCGTGTGAGACGCGTCCGCGCCGCTATCCGCTTCAGGACTTCCAGTACTGTTCCGTGGTGATGTGTCCCGGGTCGCGACGCCGGTTCTTTTTCAGGCCACGCGTCTCGAGCACCGCCACGGTGTCCCTGACCATGTCGGGATTGCCGCATATCATCACCTGGCTGTCTGCCGTATTGATAGCGATACCTGTCCGTTGCTCCAGTTGCCCGTCTTCTATCGCGGCAGGGACACGCGCCTTGATGGCAAAGTCGGTATCCTCCCGGCTAACAAACGGGATGAACTGCAGGCGGTCCGGGTAACGCTCGAGCAGTGCCTTGATCTCGTCCCTGTAAGCCAGCTCACTGGCCGTGCGCACGGCATGCACCAGCACGATCTTGCGATAACGCTGCCAGGCGGCATCAGTCGTCAGGATGGAGAGGAACGGGCCAAGCGCCGTCCCGGTCGACAGCATCCACAGGCAGTCGGCCTGCGGCACCTCGTCGAGGATGAAAAAACCGGCACCTTTCGGTGCCAGGTGGATGGCATCACCGGGTTTTAACTTGACCAGTTCATGCGTCAGCGGGCCGTCCCTGACGGTGATGAAGTAAAATTCGTGAACAGGATTGTCCGGACCGTTGACGAAGGAATACGGCCGCGCCACCATTTCGCCATCGATCTCCAGCGCCAGGCGGGTAAACTGGCCGGCTGTGAACGCTGCAACCTGTGCATCGACCTGTATGGAATACAACTCGTCCGTCCATTGCCTGAGCCTGATGACTCTGCCTTCAACCCAGTTAGCCATTGACGGTCACGCGCCTTGCAAGGCACGCCCTCCGGATGTAGTGATCAGGCATGATGAATATTCCTATGCCCTGGACTGTTACCGTATCATAGCGTAAATCCCTGCATTCAAAAGCCTTGAATTTGCTCACTGAACCCCCAATAAATACACGGATACCCGAACACCATGGAACAGTTATCTACCTTTGAAATGATCATGCTCGGTGCCGTTGCACTGGGCGTCCTCTTCTGGGTTGGCCCCGGCGTCAAGGGCATGCTCGAACAAAGCCGCAAGGCCGAGAACAAGGACTGGGCGGGCTTTTTATGGCCCATTGCACTGGTCATCCTGTTCGTGTTCTTTCTGATCAAGATGGTCTGATGTCATGACGGCAGCGCTGACAATCTCCGGCCTGAAAAAGACCTACAAGGGTGGCCATGTCGCACTCAAGGGCATCGACCTGGACGTCGCGCAGGGAGATTTCTACGGCCTGCTTGGCCCCAACGGGGCCGGCAAGACCACCATCATCGGCATCATTTCCTCGCTGGTGAACAAGACCGCGGGCAGTGTGTCCATCTTCGGCCACGACCTTGCCACCGAACCGGCCGCTGCCAAGGCCTGTCTCGGACTCGTGCCACAGGAATTCAATTTCAACATGTTTGAGCCGGTGATCGAGGTAGTGGCAAACCAGGCCGGTTACTACGGTATCGAGCGCAACGAGGCCTTCGAGCGTGCCGAGAAATACCTCAAGCACCTCGACCTCTGGGGAAAACGCCGCGACATAGCGCGCACCCTGTCTGGCGGCATGAAACGACGCCTGATGATTGCCCGCGCACTGGTGCATGAACCGAGATTGCTGATACTCGACGAACCGACGGCCGGCGTGGATATCGAGATACGCCGTTCGATGTGGCGGTTCCTGCGCGAGATCAACGCGGCGGGTACCACCATCATCCTGACAACACACTACCTCGAAGAGGCCGAAAGCCTGTGCCGCAATATCGGCATCATCAATGAAGGCGTCCTGATTGAAAACACCACGACTAAAAAGCTGTTGAATACGCTGCGCATGGAGACCTTCGTGCTCGATCTGGCAGCACCACTGAGCGAATTACCCGACATCGAGAATCAGAAACTCGTGCAACTGGATGACACGACGATCGAGGCAGATATCTGCAGGGATGATTCGATCAATGCGTTGTTTGACGAGCTCTCGAAACGCGATATCAGGGTCCTCAGCATGCGCAACAAGGCAAACCGCCTGGAAGAGCTGTTCATGGATCTCGTCGATAGCGGCAATACCAGGGCGGCATCATGACACCGCGTGCAAAGCTGGTTGCCCTGAGGACCATTGCCACCAGGGAGATCCTGCGCTTCTCGCGCATCTGGATACAAACCGTCCTGCCGCCGGTCATGACCATGGCGCTGTACTTCATCATCTTCGGCAACCTGATCGGACCGCGCATCGGGCAGATGGACGGCTTCAACTACATGGAATTCATTATTCCCGGGTTGATCATGATGGCCGTGATCACCAATTCCTATGCCAACGTGGTGTCATCATTCTACGGCTCGAAATTCCAGCGACATATTGAAGAAATGATCATCTCGCCGACACCCAACTACATCATCCTGATCGGCTATGTACTGGGCGGGGTGGCACGCGGCCTGTCGGTCGGTGTTGCCGTCACCCTGGTCTCAATGGTGTTTCACCCGTTAAACATCCACAGCCTGGGCGTTATCATCAGCATGATACTGCTGACCTCGATCCTGTTTTCGCTGGCCGGGCTGATCAATGGCGTCTATGCCAAGAGCTTCGACGACATCTCCATCATTCCGACCTTCGTGCTGACACCGCTGACCTACCTGGGCGGGATCTTCTATTCCATCAGCATGCTGCCCGAATTCTGGCAAACGCTGTCGCTGGGTAACCCGATCCTGTACATGGTCAACGCCTTTCGCTACGGCTTCCTCGGCGTCTCTGACATCAACCTGGCCATGTCCTACATGATCAGCATCGGCTTTATCGCCGTGCTGTATGTCTTCAGCCTCTACCTGCTGAGAACGGGACACGGCATCCGCAGCTGATGTGTGATCGTGCCGGTCGAATGGATTCGACCCTACAGCCGGAACGAATCAATTCCAACGAATAAATTCCATTGCAGGGCCGAATTCATTCGGCCGGGAGTACGGATTAATGTTGCAGGATTCACTGCATTTGCAGAGCCGAATTCATTCGGCCGGGAGTGCGGATTAATGTTGCAGGATTAACTGCATTTGCAGAGCCGAATTCATTCGGCCGGGAGTACGGATTAATGTTGCAGGATTAACTGCATTTGCAGGGCCGAATTCATTCGGCCGGGAGTGCGGATTAATGTTGCAGGATTCACTGCATTTGCAGAGCCGAATTCATTCGGCCGGGAGTGCGGATTAATGTTGCAGGATTAACTTCATTCGACCAGCACCAGCCTGCCGTCCCGCGCCGACAGGGTCATTTCACCCTGGATAAAGGTCAGCAGCTGTTTGCCAACCAGGATGTTGCGCCAGCCCTGCAGGACGGCGACACC
>CAJQNP010000292.1 GCA_905479705.1 uncultured Gammaproteobacteria bacterium | reverse complement strand
CAGGCGGGCTCGATGCATGCCGTAAGGGTAGCCCAATCCCGGTTGGTTGTCGTGAAGCTGCGCCCTGTCAGTTGATCGAGCCGGTGTCGGGATTATCCGCCATGTCGTCGTAGATCTTTTTCAGGTTCGATATGCCATCAGACCCGTGAACCGGTATGGACAGGTACTTTTGCCTGTTTTCCTCTGATTCAAAGTATATTTTCAGGGCATTGTCACCTTCTCCCTCAATCTCGTAAGGTGCATTTTCGATGTCGGTGACGTCTTTCAGCGAGATTGGATCAAGTGTCGTGGTAATCATGATGTTCTCCGTGGTGGTCTGTTAGTAATCCGTACTGGCCAGGGGGGCGCGCAGGGCCCTGGGTTTGGTAAGCAGTAGCTGGACAGTGCCGATGGATTGTTGCCGGAAGCCGCCCTCGCAGTAACACAGGTAGTATTCCCACATGCGTATGAAACGCTCCGGGTAGCCGAGCTGGCGGACCTGTTCAAGGTTGGCAAGGAAGCGTTCGCGCCACTTCTGCAGCGTGGTGGCATAGTGCGGTCCGATATCCTCAAGATGAAAGATGCGCATATCCGTCTTGCGGGCGATCGCGTCACCCAGTACCGAGACAGATGGCAGGCACCCTCCCGGGAAAATGTAACGCTGAATGAAGTCGGTGGATTTCTTCATTCTCGGGTAGCGCTGGTCGGCAATCGTTATCGACTGCAACAGCATCATACCGTCCGGTTTCAGGAGTTCATTGCACTTGCGGAAGTAGGTATCAAAGTAGCGGTGGCCGACTGCCTCGATCATTTCTATCGACACCAGCTTGTCATACTGGCCCTGCAGCTCGCGGTAGTCATCAAACAGGATGGTGATGCGATCTTCGAGCCCGGCGGACTTCACCCGCTCAACGGCATAATCATACTGTTGTCTGGATATGGTCGTCGTGGTAACCCGGCAGTCGTGATGTTTCGCGGCATACAATGCGAAGCCACCCCAGCCGGTTCCAATCTCGAGCACGTGGTCAGACGGCGAAAGCTGCAGTTTCTCGCAGATGCGTGCGAGTTTGGCCTCTGACGCGTCCTGCAGCGAGGCTTGCTCGTCATGAAAGATACCGCAGGAGTACATCATGGTGTCATCGAGAAACAGTCCGAACAGGTCGTTGCCCAGATCATAATGTGCCTCGATATTTTTGCGGCTGCCGCGCAAGGTGTTGCGGTGCATGAAACGCTGCAACAGGCGCAGTGGCTGAACCAGATACTTCAGGCCGGGACCGATCTTGCTGATATGCTCGCGGTTGCAGAGAAACAGTTCGACCAGGGCTGTCAGGTTGTCACATTGCCAGTATCCATTGATGTAGCTTTCACCGCTTCCAAGAGCGCCGTTGAAGAGCATGTTCAGGTAGAACTCGCGGTTGCTGACCGTGACCGTGACCGTGTGCGCATAGATCCCGTCGTGTCGTCCGAATACGTACTGATCGGGTCCGTCATTCAGTATCAATTCGCCATGCTGCAGATTCTCCAGCCTGGAAAGCAGGATGCGTCGGCAGTTTTCGATCAGGAAATTTTCCCGGGTCGATTCCGGGGTGTCTTTTGCAATGCAGAGGGTTCCTGGTTTCATGATCGTCTCACCGTTGTCGGTGCCTCCTGTTTGTCAGGGTGTGGGTAAAATGGAACTTTCTTCATCCACAGGCGTATTGCCTGTATATAAATGCCTGTGACTATTTGCAGTGTCATTAGCGGGAAGCGAAAAAGTACGCTGGCGAGTTGATAGCCATTGACGGGCCGGGACTCGAGTGACAGGGTGGCGTGGAAAATTTCCTCGTTGCGTCTGAAGTTCTTCATGTGAACCACCAGGCGGTCAGACGGCAGCACGAAGCGCCAGTCATAATCGATATCCATGTCCATGAACGGGGATACATGGAACTGCTTGTCAACAAGGAAGCGCCTGATGTCCGGGCGGTCACTGACAGTATTCTCGAGCACGTAGCAGAATTGCTCACCCCAGGGTGTATTGCTGACCTCGGCTACAATGACCTTGACGTTTTCACCGGCTTCATCAAAGCAGTAGTAGAAGCTGACCGGGTTGAAGCCAAAGCCGAAGTAACGCAGGTTGGTGAGCAGCCTGACAGGACCGTTCAGGACTGTCCCGGTGCGCTCCCTGACAAGATCGCGTACCGACGTGGCCAGGTCGCAATTGCTATCGCCCAGGTGGTCTTCGCGCCTGAAGCGTGCCAGCGCCGGCCGCGTTGCAGACCACAGCCAGCGCCTGCTGAACAGGCTGGGAAGTTCATCGAGATCCAGGTAGAGCATGAACATGCCATAGCGGAAGCTGTGCTGCGCCGGAGAGTGGCGGCAGTGCTTAACCTGCCCGACGTAGAGACGACTGTGCATGGCCGCTTTGCTCCTCGAAATTTTCCACTGCCCTGAGTGCGCTGAACACGCCGTCCTCGTGAAAACCGTTGCGCCAGTAGGCGCCGCAGTACCAGGTGCGCCGAACCCCGTTGATTTCACCCTGGCGCTGCTGTGCGGCAATGCCACTGGTGGTGAACACGGGGTGGTCGTAGGACAGTTTCTTGATAATCCTGTCAGGGTCGATGTTTTCGCTGTCGTTCAGGGTGACACAGTAGGTCGACCCGGACTGAATATGCTGCAGTATGTTCATATTGTAGGTTACCGATACACGCGTTGCCTGCCGGCTTCTGCTCAGGTAATTCCATGCCGCCCAGGCGCGTCTTGTCCGCGGTAGCAGGCGGATGTCGGTATGTAACACCACCTCGTTGTTCTGGTAGGGAATGGCACCAAGGATGTCGCGTTCGCTGGCTGTCGCATCACTCAGCATTTCCAGTGCCTGGTTACTGTGGCTGGCAATGAAGACATGGTCAAAGCGCTCTTGCGTGCCGGATGCTGTGCTGATGGTCACATGTGTCGGGCTTCGTTGTATAGATGCGACCGGGGTATTCAAACGA
>CAJQNP010000291.1 GCA_905479705.1 uncultured Gammaproteobacteria bacterium | reverse complement strand
AAGAATATTCACTAGTTGTGCCGGCGACTCACACAAGGGACTGTGTCTGTTGCCGACCATTTTTTCTCTGCGATACAGGATACTGAGACGGTCGCAGCTGTCACCGATTCGTTCTCCTTTAGTTACCAGCAAGCCTTGATGACGGGACATGGCTCTCGCTGAAACCTGATACCGCTAGAAACCCTTTGATGCTGACCCTGCAACATCACCCTGACAGGCCGTTTTATACCTGCTCACAGCGCCCGCAACCCCAGGAATGCCTTGGTCGGGATCACCACTGGCAGGCGCTTTCGGCCAAGAGGATCGTCACCAAATTGACGCAGGTCAATGCAACCCCTCACTCAGCCATTTACAGTTACGCTGCTACATATTGGAAAAGTGAGAAAACAGTGGGTATTGAATATATTAAATGGGTCTTTATCGCTGCCTTGATCTGGTTCAGCCTCTATCAGATCGCGCTCGCCATCGGTATAACGCCCGTCTTCTAGTACCTCCGAACAATGCTATGCCTTGCCGGAATCGGCAATGATTTCACCGGTATACACTGTTTCTACTCAAGGACGAATACGGAGGTATCATGACAGGGTTACTAGCGACCCTGCTGCTGGCCAGCGCATCATTCGGAATAGTAGCCGTGGCAAGCGGCATGGTCTGGTGCTGGATGAACCGGTCACGCTTGCTCCGCAGGAAATTCTGAAGCCGGCCTGCCCGGGCGGCGGCATTTTGTTATTCGGCCCGGACGAGTCTGGCCATGCCAGATGCAGGCACTGAATTCCCGGCCTGCGAGCAGGCCCGCCTTCAGTCCGTTGCAGAACATTCAGATAAACCCGGGATTGTGAAAGTGCCAGGTCTTTATGGCGCTTCCGATCGACTGTCTGAGCCGCCCTCCAGACCTTTCAGGCCGTCGATTACCTCCTCTAGACTCAGACGAAACTGTGCCAGTTGCTGCATGGCACTGTCCCGATCACCGCTCTCACATGCCTTTTCCAGGGCCGCTGAACCATGATGCAGCCTCCATGCACCAAGGTAGCCACTGCTGCCCTTGATACTGTGGGCAATATCTCCAGCCTGCTGCATATGGCCCTGCTCAAGCAGGCTGGCGACCTCGTCACCGCTGTCCCGGCGCTGCCGGTAAAAGGTCAACAGTATTTTCCTGAAGGTCGGCAGGTCGCACTTCAGGTTCTCCAGCGCATACTCGATGTCGAAACCAGGGAATTGAACATGACTGGATTCGCCATCCACCGGCATGGATTTTCTGCTTGCCATAGCAGGCATCGCGCTATCTTCCCGTCTGCCTGTGACCGGCAATTGCTGCAGCAGGGCATCCAACAGCTGCTCTGCATTGACCGGCTTGGTGATGTGACTCACCATGCCTGCCGCCAGGCAACGATCGCGCTCCTCGGGCAGTGCATGCGCCGTCAGCCCAATCACAGTCAGGGAAGGCAACAGTGAATGAATGCGCCGGGTCGTTTCATAGCCATCCATCACAGGCATCTGCACATCCATCAGCACGATATTGAATACATCGGGATCAGCCTGCTGCAGGAGCTCAATGGCCTGTTGACCGTCATGGGCCAGCACCACAGTGGCACCCTCGTACTCCAGCATATCCTTCAACACCATCCGGTTGAACCTGTCATCCTCAACGGCCATCACCGTGATGCCAGACAGGCAGTGGCCAGCTGCCTCGACTACCTCAGGTCGCTGTTCCTCCGGCTGCTGCGTCTCGGTCAGCGGCAGACACACCTGAAAGGTGCTGCCCTGGCCGGGTTCGCTCTCGACTGTAATCGTCCCACCCATCAACTCGACGAGGTCACGGCTGATGGCAAGCCCCAGCCCGGTACCACCAAATTGACGGGTCGTTGTACCGTCGGCCTGCTCAAAGGCGGTAAAGATGCGGGCAATCTGTGCACCGTCCAAGCCAATCCCGGTGTCGGTCACCCTGAAGCAGGTCCGTGAACCGTCTGGATGGACCACAAGCCCCACGCGTCCCTGCCGGGTGAATTTAATGGCATTGCCGAGCAGGTTGACCAGTATCTGGCGCAACCGGGCTGGATCACCGACGACCCAGACCGGTAGTTCCGGGTCGCACTCAACGGTGAGATCGAGGTCCTTTTCGCGTGCCGACGCCTTCACAAGGCTCACCGCATCATCGACGCTGGCAACCAGTTCAAACGGGGCAGACTCAATACGCAGCTTCCCGGCATCCAGTTTCGACAGGTCAAGGATCTCGTTGATGATGCCCAGCAAATGCCGGCCCGAGGCCAGGATAAAACTGAAACGATCCCTGGCATCCGGATCATGGCAGGTACGCATGCCGACCTGGGCAAACCCCATGACCGCATTCAGCGGGGTGCGAATCTCGTGACTCATATTGGCCAGGAACTGGCCCTTGGCACGGTTGCCCGCCTCGGCCTGGTCCCGGGCTTCCTGCAATTGCACCACTTGCTCCTCGAGCAGGCGCGCGTTGCGCAGCGACTCCCAGTAGCGCTGGTTCAGCTGTCGACCGATCACCAGCAGGAAGACAAGATAAATAAGGTACAGGGTGCCGAATATGGCGGTGTCCGCCGCACTGATAAGCACCAGTGTCAAGAGGCTGGGCACAAGCATGAGCACGCCAAATGCCCGGGACAGGCGCAGGTGGGTATACAGCGCCGTCGATCCCCCGGCAGCAAGGCCCGCGGTGCAGAAAGACATGAGGTACGCGGGCCACGACGGAAAGTAATACCAGATCAGTAACGCGTTCAGGGCACCCCAGGTTGCCGCGTTGAGCAACACCGTTGTGCCGTAGGCCCGCTGCCAGCCGTGCCAGGACAGGCGTTCGTACCAGCTGTCGAATCCCAGCCCCAGAATGCAGCGCGCCACAAAGAACAGCCCGAGCAGCAGGATACCGGACAGACTGGTCAGGGGTAGTTCGTCGGCGACCTCCGTGG
>CAJQNP010000290.1 GCA_905479705.1 uncultured Gammaproteobacteria bacterium | reverse complement strand
ACCTGCCGGAGACGGTAGACGCTGCAAACATCAGTGCCAGGGCTGAAGACGGTGTTCTCAACATCGAAATACCCAAACAGGCACGGCCGGAACCCAAGAAGATTACGGTCAGCTAATTTGTCACTGCCGCTCAAGGCTGCCGACCCGCAAGGGCGGCAGCCTTTTTTGTGCCCGTATAAACAGGCCAGCCAACCCGAGTCCGTTTTCCAGAATATGGTTTGCTTGCCCCACCCTCTTCCCTGAGAATAATCGACATGTCCAGAACCGTCCGGCACAATTCATGAAGCAATATTCACAATCCTGTGACGAAAACAGGGAAGCCATCCTCGGAATTATCAGGGACGTATTCTCCGGGCCCGGCAGGATCCTGGAAGTCGGCAGCGGCACCGGTCAGCACGCGGTTTACTTTGCCGAACAATTACCACACCTGTTATGGCAAACCAGTGATCTTGCCGAAAGCCATGCCAGCATCGATGCCTGGCGTGTTGAGTCCGGACTCGACAATGTCTTGCCACCCCTTGTACTGGATGTAAATGAGTCCACCTGGCCGGCACAGCAATATGTCGGCGTATTCAGCGCCAACACGGTACACATCATGGGCTGGAATGCCGTGGAAAAGATGTTCGCGGGTATCGGCAGGCTGTTGCCTGGAGGTGCGAATTTCTGCCTGTATGGTCCATTCAACTATGAAGGCAGGTTTAGCAGCGCGAGCAACATGCATTTTGATGGCTGGCTGAAAGACCGGGATCCGCAGAGCGGTGTTCGCGACTTTGAGGCAGTCGAGGCCCTCGCCACGGCTGCCGGTATGGTACTGGTGGCAGACAACGAGATGCCGGTCAACAATCGCCTGCTGGTGTGGCGCAAGACCGGGGCATAAAAAAACCGGCCCTGCTCGATTGAACAGGGCCGGTCAGCGGGTCACTTCACAACAGACGGTGTCGGGGCCGTCGCAAGATGAGGTCAATTATCGATTTGTGAAACTACCCATGGGACAGCGATGAAGGCCAGTGCCGATGCGACGATCAGTTCGCGGGACTCGCTGAACGATGCCAGCATACTCAGTGTGGGATCACCGGCCAGGTAAATGGCGATTCCAATAGCGAATAACTTGTGCATGTCGTACTCCTGTCAGACTCTCCGTATGTGCTGATTATGTTATCGGCAAGCACCGGAAACCTTCCGTGACGTGGAGCGTATTTGTGTGTGAGCCGTGTCGCAGAATCGGCAGAAACAGGGGTAATCCCGCGTGGATGGGGGAGTATTCGGCTTTCTGTAAGGTGAAATTGCCTGATCAGGCGAGACTGTGGGACTAGTCCGGCTGGGTAACCTTGACTTCACTGGCAGCATTCTTCAGTTCGTCCTGTCGGTCTGCAACCCCCTTGATGCTGTCATCATCCATCAGGTCCTGCAGGCTGATCTCGCTGAGGAAACCGTAGATCTGCTGGCTGAGGCCGTCCCACAATTCATGGGCCAGGCATTGTTCACCGTCATGGCAGTTATTGGCACCACTGCAACGCGTGGTGTCGACAGTCTCATCAACGGCAGAAACTATCTCGGCAACCGCGATATCGCTTGCCGGTTTATTCAGTGAATAACCGCCACCCGGTCCACGGGTACTGCGAACCAGCTGCTGCTTGCGCAGGCGTGTGAACAGCTGCTCGAGATAGGACAGCGAGATATCCTGACGCTTTGAGATGTCGGACAGGGTCACCGGACCCGACGTGGCATGAAAGGCCAGATCAAGTATGGCTGTGACGGCGTAGCGTCCTTTGCTGGTCAGTTTCAAGTTCGATTACCGTGGCTGCTGTGAACGACTAACCGGAAGTATAACTCAAGTCTGTTTTTGCGTCGGTTCCGGTGAATCGTGGACTTCCACGGCCGGATCAATTTCCTTATTTTCTACGTGCTTTAGTGCGCAGGAATCGAGATTGGGGAGGTTGACGTCACCGACCTCGGCGCCGAGGTCTTTCAGTCCCTTGCACATGTCTTCAAGTCGCTCGTCCATGGCATGGATGTGGTCGAGTATGCCGTTAACCGCGGTTGCAACCGGGTCCGGCATGTCTTGTGTCGCGCCGTAGGCGTCAAACCCCATTTTCTTTGCAATTGCCTGGCGCTTGTCATCTGGCAGGTGTTTTCCACCCACCAGCCTGCCCGGCACACCGACGACCGTCATGTCAGCCGATACGTTCTTCAGCACCACGGCATTGGAACCTATGCGCACCCCGTCCCCGATCATGATCGGACCCAGCACCTTGGCACCTGCGCCAATGACAACGTTGTTGCCGAGTGTCGGGTGGCGCTTGCCCTTGTCCCAGCTGGTGCCGCCGAGCGTCACGCCGTGATACAGGGTGCAATCATCACCGATCTCGGTGGTTTCACCGATCACCACACCCATCCCGTGATCAATAAAGAAACGCCGGCCAATCACTGCACCGGGGTGGATCTCGATACCGGTGTACCAGCGGGCCAGGTTGGAAAACACGCGGGCCAGCCACTTCAGACCCATGGACCACATCTGGTGCGTCAGGCGATGCATCAGCACGGCGTGAATACCCGGATAGGTGGTCAGCACGTCAAAGGTGTTGCGTGCCGCCGGGTCGCGCTCAAAAACACACTGTACGTCTTCTCGAATCCTGCTGAACATCAGATAATTATTCCCATATAATTAACGGGTTATTACACATATATAAACCCGTGTCGACGAGGATAACCGACAACTGCCGCCCAGTGTATGTCACTTGGCTGGCGGTTAACAGACGGCTGCCGTGATTCACTTGTGCCGCTCCTGTTCGGTGGCTGACAGCACCCCGCGCAGGATATTAATTTCATTCTCATCAGGTCGCGCGCGATTGTAGAGGCGCCGCAAGCGGCGCATCAGTTTGCGCGGGTTGTCCGGGTCAAGGAACTCGAGCTTGACCAGCACGCTTTCGAGGTGCTCGAAATAACGCTGCAGTTCCTCGGCAGCCGCAGGTACATGTTCGGGCATGGCTGGTCCGGCAGAGGACCTTGCAGCGTGTCGCTGCGCAACCAGGATCTCGTATCCGATGATCTGCACCGCAGACGCAAGGTTTAACGACCCGTAGACCGGGTTGGTGGGTATCTGCACCAGCGACTGGCAACGGTCTATCTCTGCATTGCTCAAACCGGACCGCTCGCAACCGAACAGGATGGCAACCTCGCCCTGAGCGGATTCTGCAACGGCCTGTTGCGCGCAGCTTGCCGGGTCAATGACCGGACAGGGAATCCTGCGACTGCGCGCACTCGCGCCGATCACCAGCTGGCAACCGGCAATCGCCGCATCGAGATCGTCGCAAAGCGTTGCTTGCGCGAGCAGGTCATCCGCTCCCGAGGCGCGCGCCGTGGCCTCGGCATCCGGATATTTTTTCGGGTTCACCAGGTACAGGCGCGACAACTCCATGGTCTTCATGGCACGCGCGGCCGCACCGATATTGCCCGGATGGCTGGTGTTCGATAACACGATACGAATATTTTCCAGCACGGCTTTATGCCACCTCAAAAGGAAACGCGATGACTTCCTGTATGTGCCGTGCACCACAGGCACACATCAGCAAGCGATCCACACCGAGGGCAACACCGGCACAATCAGGCAGGCCTGCCCGTAACGCGGCCAGTAAATGATCATCTATCTCAACCGCCGCGCTGCCGGCAGTGCGGCGACGCAGCTGTTCCCGGGTAAAGCGCTGCGCCTGCTCGGCCGCATCAGACAGCTCATGGAAACCATTGGCCAGCTCCATGCCATTCAGGTAGACCTCGAATCGCGACGCAACCTGCGGGTTCCCGGAACGCAGTCTTGCCAGCGCCGCCTGGCTCGCGGGATAGTCACGGATAAATACCAGGCCCTCGCCAAGCCGTGGCTCGATAATATGCGTCATGATCAGGTCCAGCCAGGCATCCCGGTCAGCATCGGTTAGCCCGACTACAGTGATGTCGTGACCCGACTGCAGCACGCCAGCCAGCGCCTGTACATCGGCGACAAACGGGTCCACACCGGCCATTTCCATAAACAGGTCCCGGTAGCACCAGTGGTGCACCGAACTGACCGGCAGGATATCTGACAGGACGCTGGTGACCAGACGCTCCACCTCATCCATCAGGTCGAGGTGATCGTAGCCGACCCGGTACCACTCCAGCAAGGTGAACTCCGGATTGTGCCGGGCGCCCTGCTCACCGTCACGAAACACCTTGCAGAGCTGGTATATCGAACCGCTGCCCGCAGCCAGCAGACGCTTCATGGGAAACTCGGGCGAGGTATGCAGGTAACAACGTTCACTGTCAGCCGCACCGGGAGCAGAGTAGCTGGTCCTGAAACTGGCAAGTGCGGGATCGGTGCTTGCAGCGTGTGACAGTGCCGGCGTGTCGACCTCCAGTACATCATGCGCGGCAAAGAACGACCGTATGCGCGCCTGCACGGTGGCGCGCAGCTTCAGGACATCATGCGAGGCCGTGGGTCGCCAGCCGGCATTCGTTTCCATGACAACAGCCGGTCTTGCACCCCGGCCGGTCTAGTCCTTTGAGCGCCCGACATACTCACCGGTACGCGTATCAATCTTCAGTACCTCACCGATGTCAATGAAAAGCGGCACCCGCACCACGGCACCGGTTTCCAGGGTTGCCGGTTTGCCACCGCCACCCGAGGTATCACCGCGCACGCCAGGGTCGGTCTCCGCCACGGCAAGCATCACGAAGTTCGGCGGGGTTACAGCGAGCGGCACATCATTCCAGAGCGTTACCTCGCACATATCCTGTTCCTTGAGCCACTTGACGGCATCGCCCACGGCATCCGCGGATGCAGCGCGTTGTTCAAAGCTGTTGGTGTCCATGAAGTACCAGAACTCGCCATCGTTGTAGAGGTACTGCAGGTCTGTATCCATGACGTCGGCAGCCTCCACCGATTCGCCGGACTTGAACGTCCGCTCGATCACACGGCCGGTCTTGAGATTACGGATCTTCACGCGACTGAACGCCTGGCCCTTGCCCGGTTTCACGAACTCGTTTTCGATAATGGCGCAGGGATCACCATCGATCATGATTTTCAATCCGCCCTTGAACTCGCTGGTGCTGTAAGATGCCATATGATTCTATAACCTTGTATGTCGCAATCTGTGAAAATTAGCTGGCTATGATACCCCGAATACAACCCGCGGAACACAGGCCGGGCTGGCAGGAACAGCTCGCGTCCGCGGTGCGCTCGGTGGACGAACTGCTACAGCTACTGCATATCGAGCCCTCTGCGACGGCAACCCCGCTGCTGCAACATGATTTCCCGCTGCGCGTGCCTCACAGCTTCGTCCAGCGCATGGTTCACGGCGACGGCCAGGACCCCCTGCTGCTGCAAGTGCTACCCGTTGCCGAGGAATCGAATCAGGCGGCCGGATTTTCCAGTGACCCCCTCGAGGAACTTGGCGCCATGCCCTCGCCGGGACTGCTGCACAAGTATCCGGGGCGCGCCCTGCTGACCCTGACCGGCGCCTGCGCGGTACACTGCCGCTACTGCTTTCGACGCCACTTTCCCTACACGGATGCCAACCCGGGCAACGGGCACTGGCAGGCAGCCATCGACTATCTCGAAAAGACAGCGGACGTCAGCGAACTGATACTCAGTGGCGGGGACCCGCTGACCCTGAGCGATGCCCGCCTGTATTCGCTGACAGACCGGCTGAAGGACATACAGCATTTGCGTACGCTGCGCATCCACACGCGCCTGCCTGTTGTCCTGCCTGCACGCGTGGATGATGGTCTGATCGAGTGGATCACGTCACAGCCCGTCAGGGTCGTCATGGTCATTCACTGCAATCACCCGAATGAAATCGACGACAGCGTCATTGCCGCCCTCGACAAACTGGGCGCAGCCGGTGTGACACTGCTGAACCAGTCTGTCTTGCTGCGCAATATCAATGACAACGTCGCCACCCTGACACGACTCAGTCAGCGGCTGTTTGCTGCAGGTGTACTGCCCTACTATCTACATCAACTCGACCGGGTACAGGGCGCCGCACACTTCGAGGTCGATATTAAACGTGCACGGATACTTGAATCCGGCCTGCGTGCCGCGCTGCCCGGCTACCTCGTGCCGCGACTGGTTCAGGAAGTACCCGGCGAACCCGGCAAGACACCGGTCTAGCGATTCATACGACTGACAACAACATATCGGTGACTTATAATCTGCACCCGGTCAGCAACCTGACCCGGCGCTACACGCACACCATGGACCTGTAAATCCGGTATGAATCTCAACCTTCCCGCAAGACGCAAGGCGACTGACAGCAGCTTGATTACAAAGCCTGAAGCAGTCAGGGACTGGGTAGACAACCTGCCACTGATCAACACGGAAAAGTCCCGGGTCATGCTGGAAGAGGCGCTGACAGACATCAACTCGGTCAGCATTCCGACAAGAAACCGACACGAGATCCTTGAATTGCTGGCAACCTCGGTCATGTGTGTTACCGAGGCGATGAAGAAGTCTTTTCTCACCAAACCCATACCGCTGAAGGACAATGACCTGCTGCTGTCCACGCAGACTGTCCAGCTCTGCAACCAGATGGCAACCGGCTACCGTATTCTCGCCGACGACCTGGGGAAGAGCGACAGCCAGGCCGCCCTGCTTACGCTCGCCATTCATCGTGCCCTGCGCTACCTCAGCGAGCTGTTGCTGACCAACTACCAGATCTATGTGCAGTACCCGGATGGTCTCTGGAAGACCATTAATTCACTGTATGCACTGGCAGAACAGCATGACATTACGACACACCCGGTCACCGATACCACGCTGTCGACAGCGGCACAAAGCACTATCAATACTGTCTACAAGCAGATTCTGCTCATGTCGCTGGCATGTCCCTACCGCCTGAGACAAAAGGAAATTCATTTCGTCTACAACGCACTCATGGACTGGGCAGATATCGCCCGACTGCACCACATGGACAGCGATCACTCCGCTGGCCTGTTCGCCGTTAACCTGCACGCCGACAACCCGCCGTCATACCGCACGCTCATTGATGACAAGGCACAGGACCGGCACTGGCGCGTCCTCGACACAACCTCCATGGCCGAGCGCATCCGCAGCATTCTCGAACAGCAGCCTGGCGAACGGCGCAAAATCGGCATAGGCGACAGCAACATCCTGCAGCGCCTGATGCTGGCCTGGGGCGTCATGCCGCAGCGCCGTTTTCCCCGCCACGCCCGCAGTGCAAAGGTCGCCCTGGTTGCGGGCCTGAATGCCGTTCATCAGCGCATGATCGAACCGGCGACCGAGGCAGAGCCCGGGGAAGACAGTATCGAGGACCAGCATTACCTGCAGGACCCGACCTTCGAGGCAACCACGACGATCAATACCAACCGGTTTAACCAGGGTGGCCGGCGCATCGTGACAGCCGGCAAGACACCCGTGCAAAAAGCCGGAGATGGACAGCAAACAGACAGCGCCCGGATCGAGTCATGGACCATGGCGAATTTCAGTGCCGGGGGATACTCACTGCTCTGGGACAGCACGGATTCCTCCAACGCACAGGTTGGTGAGCTGGTAGCGATTATTGAAGAAGACAAACTCGATGAGGATGACTGGCAACCAGGGGTCGTGCGCTGGATGAAATGCACCGACAGCAATGATCTGGAACTCGGTATTCAGATGCTGTCACCCAGCGCGCAGGCCGTGTGGACCAGTCTGTACGAGAGCAGCGTGCACAGCGGCAAAAAGATGCGCGGCATCATGTTGCCTGAAATCAGGGCGCTGCGGCAGCAGGCCAGCCTGATCCTGCCTACCCTGCCGTTTCGTCCCGGCTGTACCGCCACGCTGGAGACCGCCGCTTCAATGGAAAATATCAAACTCACGCACCAGCTGGAGAATACCGGCAGCTTTGCGCAGTATCACTTCACGACCGCGATCAACGACTGAAGCCAGGGAGGCTCCTTGCAGGGCCGAATGAATTCGGCCCGACCAGCCTGTTATTCCTGTCTGAAGACGTGACGACTAGTAAAGCGCCACAAACTGTTCCGGGTACTCGACATGGCCGCCACCGGCCAGGTTGCCATCGACGATTTCTCTCAGGGTCAGGGCATCTTCCGGTGCCGGCAGGTTACAAGTGACCTGCACGTCCTTTGCCTGCACAAACCCGAAACGCTTGTAATATTCGGGATGTCCCAGCACCACGATGGCACCATAACCCTTTTGTTTGGCCAGGTTGACACTGGCATTGATCAGCTCCGAGCCAATCCCCCGGTGACTCTGCGAGGGCACCACCGACATCGGACCCAGTGCCAGCACATGCTTTTCAGAACCCTCCCTGCGTAACGGTACCCGGGTCAGCAGCACGTGCCCGACGATGCGCCCGCCGAGCTCTGCCACCAGGGACAGCTCGCGGTTGTAGGCGCTTGATTTACGGAGCTCATCAACGAGATGTGCCTCCGCCTCACCGCCAAAAGCACTGATATGAACCACATCAATTGCACGGATATCTTCCGCTGTTTCAGGTCTGACGGTAATCGCGTGCATTCATGGGTCCCCGCTATCAATTGTGGTCTGGAAATCGCCGCTGCTGGCAGTCAAATCAACTGGATTTCAGTTACTTGCATGCTATCAGGAAACACTTTCACGGGGAACACCCGACGGCCTCCCCGGCCTGCCCGGTCGCACCGGGGTTTCACTATATAGGGAATGCTTCAGAGTTGGCCGATTTTGCCGAAAAACCTGTAGTCGGAGCCCGGGTCAGCGCAGTGCCAGCCTCAGGGCTGTATCCATGTCAGTCAGCAAGCGAGGTCAGCCGTGAAGCACGGAGATAATCTACAACTCCTCATCGTCGAGGAGAGCAAGAATGATGCCGAGTCACTAGCAAACGCACTGCGCATCGATGGACACCGCATCCAGCACAATCACGGCGCATCGCTCGACGAAATAGAAAACACCCTCAACAGGCAACACCCGGACATCGTCTTGTGCGGCAGCGGAGCAGACATACCGTCTGCCGGCGATGTCCATGCCCTGCTAAAGCGTTTTGAACTGACCATCCCGGTCATCGTCATCACCGACGAGGCAAGCGAGGCGGATGTCGTGGCAGCACGCAAGTCGGGGCTCAGCAACCTGATTTCCTACGACCATCCTGAACACCTGCAGCTGGCGTTCAACCGCGAAGTAGAATTCCTGCGTCTGCAGCAGCAGGTTGACGTGCTCAAGACCACGTTACTGGGCAGCGAGTCGCGCTGCCATGCCCTCATCGAGAACTCCAGTGATGCCGTTGCCTACATTCACGACGGCATGCACGTATACGCCAACCGCCCGTACATGGATCTGTTTGCCATCGAGACCTGTGAAGATGTCGAGGGCATACCAATGCTTGACATGATCAGCGAAGCACACCGCGAGACCTTCAGGGGCTTCCTGAAAGATTACGTTGAACATAATGCAGACAAAAACACCCATGACATCGACTGCCTGAGTCCTGCAGGCGATGTATTCAACTGCAGCATGGAGTTATCTCCGGCAACCATGGAAGGCGAACCCTGCACCCAGATAATCATTCGCATCAACGCCTCGAACGCCGAGCTTGAGAAAAAGATCGAGGCCATGTCACGTGTAGACATGCTGACAGGCCTGACCAATCGCCAGCACTTCATGCAGCTACTCGACGTGCGTCTCAATAATCCTGGTAACACCGGGGAGCACAGGGCCCTGATCTACATCACACTGGATAACTTCAAGGTCATTCGCGAAGAATGCGGCATAGCCGCCAGCGATATCGTGCTTTGCGATATCGCCAGACTGCTTGAAGGGAATTGCGCGGAAAATGACTGTATTTCCCGCTTTGGCGACTACAGTTTTGCCATCCTGCACAGCAGCAACAGCGAGGAAAAGACCCTGGGACTGGGTGAAACACTGCTCCACAAGATCGCCGGTCACCTCTCGGAAGTCGACGGCCGCGCCATTACCATGACTGGCAGTATTGGTCTCTGTTCAATCAACGCGTATTCCAGGGACGCACAACAGGTTATCTCTTACGCAGACATGGCCTGTGAAGTTGCACGCTCTTCGGGAGGCAACCAGATTCACACCCACAGCGCAGTTGTTGAAGAGCACCTGGGACAGGAAAACGAGCCCGAATGGGACAGCGTGGTGCGCAAGACCATCGAGGATGAGCGCTTTTATCTTGCCTACCAGCCCGTCGTCAGCCTCAAGGGTGACACCGGCAAGCGTTACGAAGTACTGCTACGCGTGATCGACGAACAGGGTCATGTAATTCTGCCTGGACAATTCCTGTCGATTGCCGAAAAAACCGGCCTCATAGGCGAGATCGATCGCTGGGTTATAAAAACCGCGTTTCGCAGGCTTGTGGAGCTGAGAGAAACAGACGGCGAGGCGGTATTCTTTATCAAACTGTCCGGTTCCACCCTGGGCAACGCCGAACTGCCCCTCTGGGTTAATGATCAACTCAAGGAGAACCGACTGGTCGGTGACGGCATCGTCTTCGAGATCGCGGAGCAGGTCGTCATCGACGACCTGACCAATGCACGGGCATTTGTCGATGCCATGAAGACCCTGAACTGCCAGGTTGCCGTAGAGCACTACGGAAACTGCGACCAGCCCCAGCTACTGAAGCACCTGCCGTTCGACATCCTGAAGATTGATGGCGGCCTGACCAATGGCCTGTCCAGCAACAAGGAAAACCAGGCGCGGGTGCAGGCCATCCTCGAACTGGCAACCGAGCACGACAAGCAAACCATTGCGGAGTGTGTTGATGATGCCGGCAGCCTCGCGCAGCTATGGCAGTACGGTGTCGACTTTATCCAGGGCAACTTCGTACAGGAGCCGAGCAAAGACCTTGAGTACGACTTCGAGGGTGAAATCGCCTAGACAGCCCCTCCAATGCACTTACATCACACAACACCTTACAGGCAGTATCCAGGCAGGCCATCGGCCTGCAGGAATATGTCGTGGTCAGTCGATCACCAGGGACACCAGGCCGTCAGCCAGTTTTGGCTCGAACCAGGTCGACTTGGGTGGCATAACCTCGCCGGCATCGGCAACGGCCATCAGGTCTTCCATGCGGGTTGCATACATGGAAAAGGCAACGGCCATTTCGCCACTGTCAACACGCCGCTCCAGTTCCTCGAGACCGCGTATACCGCCGACAAAGTCGATGCGCGTCTCCCGACGCGGATCCTCGATACCGAGCAGGGGCGACAGCAACTGATTGGCCAGCACGCTGACATCCAGTCGACCCACCGGATCGGCCGGAATGTTTTCCGGTCGTGCGGCGAGCCGGTACCACTGACCCGCAAGGTACATTCCAAAGTGCCCGGGCCCTTGCGGGTGCACGGGATCAGCAACCGGGACAACCTCGAAACGCTCGGCAACACGCGCGAGAAAGGTCTCGGCCGACATACCGGAAAGATCACGCACCACCCGGTTGTAGTCAAGAATCTGCATCTGCCGGTGCGGAAAGATAACCGTCAGAAACCAGCTGGCCGCATCGCTGCCACCATGACTGACCGCAACCCGGGACGCCGCGGCGGAGCGGTGATGACCATCGGCGATGTACAACGCGGGCATGGCGTCGAAGGCACTGCTGATTTGCTCGATAACCGCCTGCTCACTGACAGCCCACAGGGCATGACTAATGCCGTCATCAGCAACGAGGTCAACATCCGGGTCCCTGGCGGTCACGGCCTCGAGCAAGGCATCAACGTCGGGCCGCGACTCGTAGGCAAGCAACACGGGCCCGGTCTGGGCCTGCAGCGCCTCTATCTGGCGTACCCGGTCATCTTCCTTGTCGGGCCGGGTGAACTCATGCTTGCGAATACGGTTGCTGTCATAGGCGGCAACCGACGCGGCAGCCACCAGACCGGTTTGCCGATGATCACCCATCACCAGGCGGTAGATGTAATAGCAGGGCTGCGGATCGCGCACCAGAACGCCTTCCTGGAGCATGGACTGCAGGTTACTGGCAGCGCGTGCGTAGACCTCGTCCGCATGCGGATCAGCCCCCTCGGGCAGGTCGATCTCGGCCTTGGAAACATGCAGAAAACTCCATGGCCTGCCCGCTGCACGGGTACGTGCCTCGGCGGAATTCAACACATCATAGGGTGGAGCAACAACGTCTTCGGCACGACCGGCAACAGGTCGCAGGCCGGCAAATGGGCGTATCAATGGCATAACAGCTCCGGTAGTTCCAGTGTTTCAGTCAGTGCCGCATTGTACACAGACCCTTGCAGCCTCGCGATGGCCGCAAATGCAGGCAGGCAGTCATGAGCCGGGTTGAAGCCAGTCAGGACGATGCACAGCAGCCGGACGCCGCAGCCGCTGGCGTCGATCGCTCCAGGTCCATGATGGTAATCACACCACAGACCCGGCGGCAGGCCTTTTGTGCCCGTTGCAAGGCACTGCGTTTACGACTGCTGGATCAACTACAGCGCGCGCCACTGGCATACAAGCTGTCGTTTTTCATTACCGTTCTGGTCGTCGGCTGCATGACCCTGCTGGGTATGATCCTCATTCAGCAGCAGACTGCCCAGATGCAGGACCAGATCAGTGAACAGGGTTACACCCTTGTGCAACTGATGGCCGAATCAGCCAGGGAGCCACTGCTCGCTGAAGATGAACTGGCACTGGACACAATCACCAGCGGCTTCTCGAACAACGGCAGCGTGCTCGGTGCCGCTATTACCGATCTAGAGGGTGAAATCATTACCCGCGGCGGCGTGCTCTACGAGGAAAACAACCTGTTGACACGCAAGGCCGTGCAGCAACTGGTCAAGAACCCGGTCGAGTCAAGCACCTGGGAATGGCGACCACTTGCCGGACATAAATCCCAGACCGTGATGTCGTTCATCCAGCCAGTCATTTTCCAGAACATCACTGCAGGCCATGCAGTGGTGACATTCAGCCAGGCGGCCCTGACACAGACAAAGCGCCGTGCCGTGCAGGCTATAACAGGCGCAACGTTGATGATCATCGCCCTGAGTATTGCCATGGCCTTTGCAATGGGCCGGCGCATTACCCAACCCATCGACA
>CAJQNP010000289.1 GCA_905479705.1 uncultured Gammaproteobacteria bacterium | reverse complement strand
AAGCTGCCCTTCTCTTTCGCAAGCTGTATCGAGGCACGGTAGGCGGCATGGCAGATTGTCCGCATCACCCGGGCTGCCATATCCAGCGATTCAGCTGAACCGTAACGAATACCCAGCAGAATCAGGCTGTCCGCAAGCCCGGTGATACCCAGTCCGATGCGGCGTGTCTGCTTGGCCTGCTCCTGCTGTTGCGGCAATGGGAAGCGGGAGACATCAATCACCTTGTCGAGGAAATGCACTGCCTGCTGCGCCGCGTCTGTCAACGATTCGAAACTGATGTGCGCCTCGCTGCTGAACGGCTGCCCTATAAAACGTACCAGGTTAAGCGAACCCAGGTCACAGGCACCGTAGGGCGGCAGCGGGATTTCCCCGCAGGGGTTGGTGGCACTGATGTGTTCGCGGTAAGCAAGATTGTTCCAGTGGTTAATGCGGTCAATAAACAGCACACCGGGTTCTGCGTAGTCGTAACTGGCACGCATCAAGCGTTCCCACAATTCACGCGCAGGCAGCACCCTGAGCACCCGGCAGTTCACTGCCTCGTCATGGCCGGGCCAGTGGCGCACAAGCAGCTGGCTGTCCGGACTGGCCGCGACGTCCTGCAACCGGGATACCGGAAAGACCAGTTCCCAGTCGGTGTCGTCGCGCACTGCCTGCATGAAGGCATCGGTTACCAGCACCGAGAGATTGAAATGCCGCAACTCGCGCGCATCCTGCTTGGCATCGATAAAGGTAAGGATGTCCGGGTGATCGCAGCGCAGAGTTGCCATCATGGCGCCACGACGCGTGCCGGTCGACAGCAGGGTTGCACACATGCTGTCCCAGATGCGCATGAAGGAAACCGGACCGGATGCAATCCCGCCCACCGACCAGGCACGGCTTCCCGCGGGACGCAGGGTGGAAAAGTCATACCCCACGCCACCGCCCTGCTGCATCGTCAGCGCCCCTTCCCTGAGCGCCGAAAAGATCCCCTCCATGGAATCCTCGATGCGGCCCATGACAAAACAGTTGAACAGCGTGACCCGGCGCCCGCTACCGGCACCGGCCAGGATGCGGCCACCCGGCAGAAACCTGAAATCCTGCAGCAGCCGGTAAAAGGCCTGCGCCTGACTGTCCTGTGCCTGTGTCCCGGCCGCTGCCACGGCACGCGCCACCCGCCGCCATGTCGCCTCAAGGTCCGTGTCGTGAACCGTGCCGGCATCGCGATAGCGGTAGCGGGAATCCCAGACAAGCCGCGAAACTGCTGATGTAAAGTAATCAGGTGTCATCGTCTGTCATCAAGCACCCTTTCCGATGCCCGCTCCCTGCGTTATGAATTCAGTATGCGCAATGGTGCAGACTCGTGCCAGTCAGCGCACCCGCGGTTTATGCCTGATCTACTGGTATAGCCGCCTCCAGACAGCTACGATGGGGTGGGCAGGATGCGGACGATGACCATGAACGATATGGATGGCAACCAGGAGAAGTACCCGCCGTGGGCACCCTACGCGCTGATCATGGCGCTATTGCTACTGGCCAACCTGACGATTGAATACACCACCCCGCCGGAACCGAGCTACGAGATCCCCTACAGCCAGTTCAAGCAACTGGCTGAAAAGGGCCAGGTAGAAAGCGTCGACCTGGCAGGCCATGTCGCCGAGGGACATTTGTACTCGTCCGAAGCGATTGGGCCGCACGGAGAAACGGCATCACATTTCAGCACACAGGTGCCGGCCTTCGGCGACGAGGCCCTGTTGCCGTTGCTCGAGGCCCAGGGTATCGAACTCAGGGTCAGCGACGAAACCGGCAGAACCGGCCCCCTGTCCATCATCCTGCCATTGCTGCCCTGGCTGTTCCTGATCCTGTTCTTCTTCTGGATATTCAGGCAGACATCGCGCGCCCTGGGCGGCCGCATTGGTGGTCCGGAAGAACTGAAGAAGTTTCTCGAGGCACCGGCACAGACCGCGGAGCAACCGGAAGTCACCTTTGCCGATGTCGCCGGCCAGGACAATGCCAAGCGTGAAGTAACCGAACTGGTTGAATTCCTCAAACACCCCGAAACCTTTCGCAAACTGGGGGCGGAGGTGCCACATGGCGTATTGCTGATGGGCGCCCCGGGTACCGGCAAGACCCTGCTGGCTCGTGCCCTGGCCGGCGAGGCCGGGGTTCCGTTTTACTCGATCTCCGGTTCCCAGTTCATCGAGGTGTTCGTCGGGGTCGGCGCCGCCCGTGTGCGCCACCTGTTCGAGGCCGCGAAAAAGAGTGCCCCCAGCATTGTGTTTGTTGATGAACTCGACAGTGTCGGACGTACCCGCGGCACCGGACTGGGCGGCGGCCACGACGAACGCGAACAGACCCTCAACCAGATACTCGCCGAGATGGACGGGTTTTCCGGCCACGAGGCCGTGATTGTGCTGGCAGCCACCAACCGGCCGGACGTGCTCGACCCCGCCCTGCTGAGACCCGGGCGTTTTGACCGGCACGTAGTGCTCGACCTGCCGGATCGCAATGACCGGGTCGCCATACTCAAGGTCCATACCCGCAAGGTGCCACTGGGCGATAACGTGGACCTCGACAAGATAGCAGCCGGTAGCCCCGGCTTCTCCGGCGCCGACATCAAGAACCTGGTCAACGAGGCCGCCATGCTTGCCGCCAGAAAGCAGCGCAGCGAAGTCCTGATGCAGGATTTCGAGGAGGCACGCGACAAGGTGCTGCTCGGCACGGTACGCACGCTGGCCATCCAGCCGGAGGAACGCCATCGCCTGGCCGTGCACGAGGCGGGACATACCCTGGTGGCCTGGTTTGCCCCGCACGCAGACCCGCTGTACAAGGTCACCATCATTCCGCGCGGACGTGCCCTCGGTGGCACCCAGTTATTGCCTGCAGAAGAACGCCATACACTGCCGGAGGAATATCTCAGGGACAGGCTGGTCGTTATCCTCGGCGGACGCACGGCCGAGAGAGAGTTGCTCGAAACGCTGAGCAGCGGTGCCGAGGACGACATCCACCAGGCCACCGCACTGGCCCGCGCCATGGTGGCACGCTGGGGTATGTCTGATGAAATCGGACCCGTCGATCTGCGCGAAAGCGAGGAGCACCCTTTCCTCGGACGCGAGATCGCCCAGCCGCGCCGCTACAGCGAACACTCTGCTGAAGTAGTGGATCATGCCGTACAGACCCTGTTGCATGAGGGCGAACAACGTGCGCTGGGAGTGATCAGGGAACACAAGACCGAATTGGCGCGTCTGATTGACGCCCTCGAGGAACATGAAACCCTGCATCATGAGCAGATCGAACAGTGCCTGGGGCAACGTCCGCGGGTAAAACATTGAATTAGCCAAACGCCAACACTATGCTCGACAGGAATACAGGGCCGGGGACGGCATCTACGAATGGATACCGCCCGCCGGGAAACAAGCCAGGCAATGACCCGGCAATAACAGGAAGACCCGTCCATGACAGATGTCTTTAAATACGCCGACGAACTGGGCCCGTTGAAAACCATCCATGTGCACGAACCCTCGGTCGGGTTACGCGCGGTCCTGGTCGTGGACAATGTCGCCAAGGGCCCCTCCATCGGCGGGGTGCGCATGGCAGCGGACGTGAGCACCGAGGAATGTATCCGCCTGGCCCGGGCCATGACACTGAAAAATGCCGCGGCCGGCCTGCCCCACGGTGGTGGCAAGGCGGTGCTGTATGGCGACCCGAAGATGCCGAAGGCGGACAAGGAACGCCTGGTACGCGCACTGGCCAATGCCCTGCGCTATACCGAGGACTATATCTTCGC
>CAJQNP010000288.1 GCA_905479705.1 uncultured Gammaproteobacteria bacterium | reverse complement strand
ACGTGGTGACCGAACACATGCTGCTTCCCCTGCTGGTCAGCCTGGGAGAGCGCTGGGCCAGCTCCGATGGCAGCATTGCCGAGGAACACTTCTTCGGAGCCTTCATGCGCAACAAGCTGGGGGCCCGGTTACATCATCGCCACAAGATTTCCACTGGCAAGAAACTGCTGGTGTCATGCATGCCCGGAGAACACCACGAAATCGGCACCATGCTGTTTTCGCTGGCGGCGCACGATCATGGTTTCAGGATCGTCTACCTGGGTGCTGACATGCCACTGAGGGAGCTGGTGCTGTCGGCAAAACGTGCGGCATGCGACGCCATCGTCATATCGTCGTCGATAGACCCACACCAACACATCCTGGCACACGAACTGCCAAGGCTCGTTAACAGCTCACGGTATCCGGTAATTATTGGCGGCCAGACGTCCATTCGCTGCGCAGAAGCCATCAACAGAGCGGGTGCACATGCCATCGGTACCAGGATCAGGGAATCCATCAGGCGAATGGATGAAATACTTCATGACTAGGAAAGCGGAATACCGCGCCTGCAGCCACGGGCACACAGCTGTACAACGCCCGTTTACGGGGTGCTCAACCAGTCAACAGCGTCCACAACCAGGAGAGACACCATGAGCAAATATGAAATGCAGATCAGGAATACCGCTCAGCACTATGACATGGCGATGCGTGAGGCAGAGCGTGAGAACATTGAAATACTCGAATCATTCGTACCGGAAAGCAAACTGCACGAGATCATCAACAATCCCGTGGACAGCGGCATTGATGAAGGCTAGCAGAGTCTCCATTAATCCAGCCAGACCACTCCCCTCCCCCAACTGGTAGTTCCTCCGGGGTGGTTTATTTGGATAGCCGGGATGGCCAGTACATGCATCCCGGTTTCTTTTTTTCAGGACAAGGCCATGGATATGAACACCAATAGCACGCAAGCATCCCCACGACCGGAACAGCATGCCGAACCTGTCGAGCCTCGCTTACCCTGCCGCGGCTGTACACGCAGCTGTGGTAACTTTGATCGCTGCAAGGCAAGGCCCTGGCGGCTGCACGACAGACAGTAATATCATCCTGCTGTGGCGAACCGGTCCTGCGACCCTGGACATCAAGGCTTATGCCATCTGGTCGTCTGCAACCCGGTAGCGCGGATCTTCCAGGACATTCACTTCAACCAGGTCTCCCGCCTTCCTCAATAACTGACGACAGTCCTCATTCAGGTGCCGCAGATGCAATGTCTTGCCTGCCTTGATATAGCGCTCGGCCAGTGTATCGATGGCTTCAATCGCCGAATGATCGGCAACACGGGAATTCTGAAATTCGATAATGACATCATCAGGATCGTCCTCGGCATCAAACAATTCCAGGAAGTTCTTCACGGAGCCAAAGAACAGCGGCCCATTCAGCTCATGCACGCGCGATCCGTTTTCATCATCGTAGGATCGAATGTTGATATGTTTCGCATGCTCCCAGGCAAACACCAGCGCAGAAACGATCACGCCCACAACCACGGCGACAGCAAGATCCGTCATCACGGTGACCGCGGATACCAGGATCAGGACGAATGCGTCCGTTGCCGGAATCTTCCCCATGATGCGCAGGCTTGACCATTCGAAGGTCGCGACCACAACCACGAACATCACACCCACCAGCGCCGCCATCGGGATTCGCTCTATAAGGGGCGAGGCAAACAGGATAAATATCAGCAGGAACAGCGCCGCAGCGACACCGGACAGGCGTTTCCGGCCACCCGAGTTTACGTTGATCATACTCTGACCGATCATGGCGCAGCCGCCCATACCGCCAAAGAAACCGGTCACGGTATTGGCAATACCCTGTCCCATGCACTCGCGGTTGCCGCGACCCCGGGTGTTGGTAACCTCGTCAATCAGGCTCAGCGTCAACAGGGATTCAATCAGGCCAACGGCGGCCAGTATCAATGAATACGGCAGTATGATGACCAGCGTCTCGAGGTTAAATGGAACCGACGGAATATGAAAAGCAGGCAAGCTCCCCTTGATACTGGCAAGGTCGCCCACGGTAACCGTTTCAAGGTTCAATCCCAGCACCAGCACACTGACAACAATGATCGCTGCCAGCGCCGCCGGGAAACTTCCTGTCAATTTTGGCAGGTAGTGAATAATCAGCATGGTGAGCACTACCAGGCCCGCGAAGATCAGCAGGGCATCACCGCCCAGCCATTCCGACACGCCCTCCGGGGTTGTCACCTGGAAGTGTTGCAACTGCGCAAGAAAGATCACGATAGCGAGTCCATTCACGAACCCCAGCATGACCGGGTAAGGCACGATGCGGATAAACTTGCCAAGACGCAGCACACCGGCACCCATCTGTATCAGACCGGTCAGTACCACGGCGGCAAACAGGTACTCCACGCCGTGCTCGGCCACCAGCGCAACCATGACCACGGCCATGGCACCGGTCGCCCCCGAGATCATCCCGGGACGCCCTCCAAATATGGCTGCCAGCAGGCCAACCATAAAGGCGGCGTACAAACCGACCAGCGGCTCCACGCCGGCCACAAAGGCAAACGCCACGGCCTCCGGCACCAGTGCCAGCGCGACGGTCAGGCCTGACAGGATTTCGTTTTGAACACACGCGCGACTGGCGCAACCAAGCTTGAACATGAATAACCTATCGAGGATTAACCGCAAGAAAGAGCGGGTAATATATCAGTATTTTATTATATTATGAAGTATTATATTATGAGGTGTACGTCAGGTGTGAGGTCCATGCGCCCCGTTTTACCCTGAAACAGGCTCAATTCAGCCGCCAGGACTACTTGCAGGACACCTTGTCTGCCATTTTGAACAGGGCAACGGCATTCTCACAGCCAATCTGGCGTGCCGTATCAGCCGGCAACCGGGCCAGCCAGCCACGGTGAAACCCCCAGAAGCGTGGCAGTTCCTGCCAGCCGCTGTCACCTTCATCCCAGCGGTCCAGCTGGTCAACCGGCCACACGGGGTCGGAGCCGACCATGAAGCGGCCCGGGTACTTCATCAACAGGGCCTGCCACTCGGGTAACAGCTCGCCGCCCTGCCCCGTCAGCGGATTATTCACAAATCGCCAGGGATCGCGCGCACCCAGTCCACCCCAGACATTGGCGCACTCTGCCAGGACCTTGTCGACGGCCGCCGCTTCGAGGATGGCGCCGCTGTGCGCCCAGACAATGCGCGTGTCCGGATATTCCCGGCAGACCGACAGCATGAAATCCGCTCGCGAGAACTCGGTATGAATCATCACGGGCACATCAAACTCGGCACCCAGACCCAGCAACTGCTGCAACACCGTGGCCTTTGCAAACTTCGGCGCAAAACCCCCGATGACGTGCAACTCGCCGATGCCATGGTAGTGACCGGACTCCAGGGCTGCGCGCGTACGACTCACCGTCTCCGCGTCATAGGCCCAGCGCTGCCAGTCACCCCCCTCGCGGTAAGGCCCGAACATGGCAACGACCCTGTCCGGCGCCAGTGATTGCAGCTGTAGCGCCAGCTCGGCCGGCGTGCCGATAACCACGCCCATGACGATGTGGTTCTGATCCAGCCCGTCCAGGGCATCCTGCGGACTGGTGAGGTCCTGCTGGGTCCACTTGTAGTGCAGGTGCATATCGGCGACGGGTTGCGCCGCAAGGCCCGCTGCGGACATTCCGCTGATGCACAGGAGGAATGTTAAAAAGACAGTTGGATTGTGTGACATGCGGTGAATATAGCACCCGGGGAAAACATTCGCGCCTGCAAGGCGCTCCTACTGCAGTTGCTCGCATATTGCGACATTATCGCACCTGTAGGAGCGGACCGCGTCCGCGACAGAGGTAATCCATCGCGCATGCGATGCGCTCCTACAGTTGTCTGCTAGCGGGTAGGAGCGCCTTGCAGGCGCGAATACTCTGGCGAGTGCAGGTCGGTTCAGGTGCTTGCACCGCAACCTGACGTACCATTCCAAACGCTGCTTTATTGCGCCTGTAGAAGCGGACCGCGTCCGCGACAGCAATAGCAACAAACCATGTCGCGCATGCGATGCGCTCCTACTGTTGCCTGCTAGCGGGCAGGAGCGCCTTGCAGGCGCGATTGACTCGGCCAGCCAATAACCCTAGAACTCGAACTCCATGCTCTGGAACACCCGCCCCGCATTGCGCCTGGCAAGAAACTCCGCGGTCGGCAGGTGCATGTAGGGTGACTGGTCGACCTCGTAGGCCTCCTGCAACGCGCCGCCGTTGTCGATCACCTCGGCAATCTTCTCGCGCAGGTAGACAAGGTAGTCACGCGTGTACTTGCGCACCGTGGCCATGTCGGTCGGTTCACCATGCCCGGGGATCACGATCTCGGCGCCGAGCGCCTCGAACGCATCCCAGGTTTCAATCCAGGCGGCGGTATCGGTGTGTTCGAACAGCGGCAGCATGCGCTGGTGGAACGCCATGTCGCCGGAGATAACCAGCTTCTTCTGCGGCAACCACACCACGATGTCACCCGGACTGTGCGCGGGCCCCAGGTTCAGCAACTCGATGCGCTCACCGCCCAGCTCGATGACCTTGCTGTCTTCGAAGACGATATCCGGCATCACCACCTTGGTACCTTGCGCCTTCTCCTTGGCGCGCCCCTGCATGGCCTCCAGCAGGGCAAACGACTGTTCCTCGATCTCGTGTGCGGCATCGACATGCGCAATGACCGGAACACCCTGTTCCTGCCAGTAACTGGAACCCAGCATGGCGTGTCCCTGGCCATTCTCCAGCACCACGAATTTCACCGGCTCGTCGGTGATCTTGCTGATCTCCTCGTGCAGTGCCTTTGCCAACAGGTAACTGTCGCCCGCGTTCACCACCACGACACCCTCGCCGGTAACCACGAACGACAGGTTATTGTTATGCCCCGAGTTCGCATAGGTTCCCGGCGCCGTCGCGCCGATTGCCGACCAGACCCCGGGGATGACCTCCTGCGGCAGGTCGTACAGCACGGAGCCCGGTGCCTTGTCGCTGTTATACAGTGCCTCGCCGGTCAGCGGCTGTTCGCTGTCTGCCGAGGCGGCAGCAGTGGCGGATGCCACGAGGTGCTTGCGCATAAAACTCGCGGCGCGCTGCACGGCATCTTTTGATGCCAGGTCGTCGGCAAAGGTGCGCACCGTCTGCGGCCGAAAATCAAACCCGCGACCCACGCCCGGGTAGATTACCAGCGTGGCGTCACGGCCGTTCTTTTTCATCACCTCTATACTGGTCTCGATGACACGACGGCGCTGGTACTGCTCCTCGTCACCGATAAAAACCAGCGTGGGCAGGGTAAGCTCATCGATCTCGCGGGCATAGCCGTACACCTGCTGCGGTTCCGGCGCATTCGGGTCCTGCAGGTGCGGATAGTAGGACACGTAACAGGCAATATCCCGTTGCTGGCGCTTGAAGGTGGTCGCCACCTTCAAGGTGTAATAGCCACCGCGGGTGTGCGAATACAGGCAGGCCCTGTCGGAACTGATGTCATCGCGCGCAAGCAGTACATCAACCGCGGCATTGACGTCTTTTTCGAGTTCATAGTCGTGTTCGACGGGGTGGGTACCGATGAAGTGCGCGGCGTAGATATCCGGTGCCAGCACCACGAAGCCGCGCGCCGCGATCCGCCTTGCATGTCGCTGCACCCAGTCATCGAGACCGCGCCGGCCATGCACGAACAGGACCGCCGGGTACTTGCCCTCGCCCTGCGGGCGTATCACCAGCGCGGGCACGTCGACATCGCCACTCTTGTAGCTGGTCCACGCGGTCTCGAGCGAATGGTTTTCCGGTACCGGTAACCGGCTCTCATGCCACCAGGCATCATCCCACCACCAGCTGTTGTCCTGAGTTTCGGTATCTGCCGGCACGTTACCGCTGACCAGCAGCAGCACCAAACAACCAAATAAAGATTTCAATTCCATCTTGTTATCCTTGCCTGTTCGTACAGGTGTTCAAGTATATACACAGAATCTGCCAGTACCGGCTAAAAGCTCATTCACCCCAGAGCTGCAGGGTTATGCTGCGATCCCGCGGCCCGTCCAGCTCGATGAACAGCACGGACTGCCAGGTACCGAGCTGCAATTCGCCGTTGACCACGGGGATAGACTCACTGCTGCCAAGCAGCATGGCGGCCAGGTGAGAATGTGCATTCTCCGGTTCATCCGGCGGGCAATCGCGCAAATCGATATCATTGTGCAGCCAGTGACGTCCGGCAGGTATCAGCTCGCCGATGAATGCCTTGATATCCGTGACCAGGCGTTCCTCGAATTCATTGATCGACAGCGCCGTGGTGGTATGTCGCGAGGTGACCACTGCCAGGCCGTTTTTAATGTCATGTTTGCGAAGGGCGTTACGAATGTCCCGGTTGATATCATGAATATCTATACCGGACCCTGTACTGACCTCGAGCACTTCATTGGCAATTTTCAAGCGCGCAACACCTGTTGTGTAATGGTTTTTTGATTATTCAGTGTAGCGTAATCATAACGCCCTGAACCCTCTCCCGTCGCTACTCAGGCAGCGGCCGGGTTTCCAGACCCAGTGTACCAAGCTGCTGCCTGGCAGCTGCGGCGTCGGCCTCTTGTTGATACGGCCCGACGCGTACCCGGTAGTAGACGGCACCGTCAGCCAGCGTGACGGCGGCGACGCTGGCGCGGTAGCCCAGCCCGGTCAGCCTGTTGCGCAGATCGATTGCCCGCTGCTCGTTCTGAAAAGAACCGGCCTGTATGTAGTGGCTAACCGCCTGCTTTTCGGCCGCTGGTAGCGCCGGGGCGGCCAGCGACTTGCTCGCCGGTTCATCGGCCAACGGCGCCTGTTGCATACGACTCCTCGCCTTCTCTTCGGGGACATCGACCTCCAGCCCCGGCAGAGGCTCGTGGAAATCCAGCCTGGGCGCTTCTTGCGTGGCAGGCTGTTTTCGCTTCAGTGGCGCCGCGTCGATTCCCGGTTCCTCGATCTCCATGCGTTCCTCTTTCAGGTCGCTGTCAACGCTCGACGGACGCGGCACGTCCTGCGGCACATCGAGGTAGGACTCCTGCTCGGGCAGGGTTAAAACCAGCAGTACGCCCAGCACCATGACACCCACCGTGGCGCCACGTACCAGCCAGTTGGCACCAAACGGTGCGTACAACTTGCGGTGTACGGACTTGCGCGCCCTGTCGAGCACGGCGCGATCAACCTGCGCCGAGGGTGTCTCCTGTGAAGACTGTTTGTACAGTTCCGCAAGCCTGTCGTCGTGCTCGCTCATGTCTCGCTCTCCAGGCATTCCTTCGCGATCGCCGAACGCAGCCGGTCCATGGCATAGCGCAGGCGGCTCTTGGCGGTTTCTGCACCGCTATTCATCGCCTCTGCGATTTGCGCCAGGGTCATACCGGCCTCATGCCTCAACAGGAACGCCTGGCGCTGCAGGTCCGGCAGGGCCGTGACCAGCTGCAGCAACTGCTCCAGGCAATCACGCA
>CAJQNP010000287.1 GCA_905479705.1 uncultured Gammaproteobacteria bacterium | reverse complement strand
GAAATCGACTACGAAGGCATCGAACAGCTGCCGCTGAAGACCTTCACCGAAAAGGCCTACCTGGACTATTCCATGTACGTCATTCTCGATCGTGCACTGCCGCACATCGGTGACGGTTTGAAACCGGTGCAGCGGCGGATTGTGTATGCCATGTCGGAACTGGGGCTGCAGGCATCGGCGAAGCACAAGAAATCCGCACGCACCGTCGGCGACGTGCTGGGCAAGTTTCATCCGCACGGTGACACCGCCTGCTACGAGGCCATGGTGCACATGGCGCAGCCGTTCACCTATCGCTATCCGCTGGTGGACGGGCAGGGCAACTGGGGCTCGCCGGATGACCCGAAATCGTTTGCAGCCATGCGTTACACCGAGGCACGTCTTGCGCCCTATGCCGAGGTGTTGCTGAGCGAGCTGGGGCAGGGGACCGTTGACTGGGCACCGAACTTCGACGGTACGCTGGAAGAACCCGTGCTGTTACCGGCACGCCTGCCCAATGTGCTGTTGAATGGCGCCACCGGCATCGCCGTGGGTATGGCAACCGACATTCCGCCACACAATTTGCAAGAGGTGGCCGCCGCCGCCGTGCTGTTGCTCGATAAACCCAAGAGTAGCGTCGATGACCTGTGCGAGATAATTCAGGGACCGGACTTTCCAACAGGCGCCGAGATTATCAGTTCACGCGACGAGCTGATCGAGTCATACAAGACCGGTCACGGCAGTGTGCGCATGCGCGCCTGCTATGAGATCGAGAACGGCGAAATCGTGGTGACGGCGCTGCCCTACCAGGTCTCCGGTGGCAAGGTGCTGGAGCAGATCGCTGCACAAATGACGGCGAAGAAACTGCCGATGGTCGAGGACCTGCGGGATGAGTCTGACCACGAAAACCCGACGCGCCTCGTCATCGTGCCGCGCTCCAACCGTATCGATACCGGGGCGCTGATGCTGCACCTGTTCTCCAGCACCGACCTGGAGCGCAGTGCGCGCATGAACCTGAACATGATCGGCCTGGACGGTCGACCAAGAATCAAGGACTTGCGAGTAATTCTGAAGGAATGGCTTGAATTCAGGACGGACACGGTACGGCGTCGCCTGGAGCATCGGCTGGACAAGGTTAACCGCCGCCTGCACCTGCTCGAAGGTCTGCTGATTGCCTATCTCAACCTGGATGAAGTCATTCGCATAATCCGTAGCGAGGACAAGCCCAGGCCGGCCTTGATGAAGCGCTTCAAGCTCACCGAGATGCAGGCAGACTACATCCTCGATACCCGCCTGCGACAACTGGCGCGCCTCGAGGAGATGAAGATCAGGGGTGAGCAGGAAGAGCTTGCCGCAGAGCGCGATGCCCTGATGAAGACGCTCGCATCAAAGCAGCGTCTGAAGACACTGATCAAGAAAGAGATCCAGGCAGATGCAGAGAAGTATGGTGATGAGCGTCGATCAACGCTGGTCGAGCGCGCGGCAGCACAGGCCATGGATGAGACTGCACTGATACCCAGCGAGCCCGTGACGATCGTGTTATCCAGGAATGGCTGGGTGCGTGTCGCCAAGGGACACGAGATCGACCCGCTTGAAATGAACTACAAGTCGGGCGACGAGTTCGCCGCCGCGGCGCGCGGTCGCAGCAACCAGCTGGCCGTGTTTATCGATTCGACGGGCAAGACCTATGCCTTGCCGACTCATTCCCTGCCATCGGCACGCGGCCAGGGTGAGCCCCTGAGTGGTCGTCTGAAGCCGGCGGACGGTGCGCGTTTTGTCGGTGTGCTGGTCGGTGAAAACGACCAGCTCTACTTGCTGGCGAGTGACTTCGGCTATGGTTTTGTTGCAAGGCTGGGTGATATGCATACGCGTAACAAGGCCGGCAAGTCGACCCTGTCGGTGCCGAAGGGTGCCGGGGTCTTGCCACCGGTTCCGATCAGGTCGCTGCAGGATGACTGGATTGTCGCGGCATCGTCTGAAGGTTACATGCTGGTCATACCGCTGGCCGAGCTGCCACAGATGTCACGCGGCAAGGGCGTGAAGATCATTAACATTCCAGCGGCAAAGCTGAAGAGTCGCGAGGAAGCTGTCGCAGCCATGGATTGCATACAGGATGGCGAGAAACTCACCGTCTACGCCGGCAAGAAGCACAAGACGATGAAGGCAGTCGAGGTCGACGAGTTTGCCGGGGAGCGCGGCCGGCGCGGGAAAAAGCTGCCGCGTGGCTACCAGAAGGTCGAGCGCATACGCGTCGAGATCAAGTAGCGACTCCTTGCCCGCTGGCGCTAGTTCGGTTGCTGGCGCTTCAGCTCTTCCAGCCTGGCCAGCACCCGGTTGGCGCGTTCAACCCGCTCGCGTAATTCGGGGTTCTCCGGGTCCAGCGAGAGTCCCTCTGTCCAGGTACGCACGGCCTCAAGTACCCGGTCAGCGCGGTACTGGGCATCACCGGCCACGAGGATTTCATCGACGCGCCGCCCTACGGCAGTGTCCAGCTCATCCCTGGCAGAAATGACCTCGTTATGCTGCAATGAAGATGCCGGTATCTGTACATAGGCCGCACGAGCTGCCTGCAGGTCGTTCTTCGCCAGCGCCAGTTGTGTTTCCTCGACCAGTACGCGGGTCCTGTTTTTCTGCTTTTGCTTGACCTTGCGGCGCTTCTGCGCCTTCTTGATGCTCGCCTGTTTTTTCTCTACCTGTTTCCGGGATTCCCGTGTAGTGTTTATTTCACTGATAAGGGCATCCGCCTCGTCTGTCGGGTTGAGGGCGGTGGACAGTTGCAGGCACTGCATGGCGATATCCAGCCTTTCCCGTTGCAGGGCATACTGGCCATGCTCGAGCAGCTTGCTTGACAGTTCCAGGGCTTCTTTGGCGTTGCGCTTGTTTTCCCAGCGCTGGCCGAAGCTCGGCGATTCAAGGTTCATCATGTTGGTATAGAGCTTCTGCTGCTCGAGCATGAAAGCGGCCCGGGAGACCAGTTGCTCGCGCTCATTGGTCTTGAGTTGTTCAACACGATCCTGCTCGATACCGTTGCGCAGCTCCCGCAGCAGGGTGCTGTGCGGCAGTTTTTGCAGGGCACCGGTGAGCAAGGTGACCGCACCCAGCAGATCATTATCGCTTTCCAGTGCACGGGCCTCGGCAAACATGGCTGCCTCGTATTCGGACTCCTGTGCAGTAATCCATGCCTGGATTTCCAGCGTATCGAGAGCCGGGTATTTTCCGGTCAGCTGACGTGCGCGCGCGTATTCATGGCTGGAGACCAGCGGTTTGAGGTCCTCCGGTTTGTCCTGGCCAATGCGCATGGTCTCCATCTGGCTGCAGGCCGTCAGCGATACAGCCAGCAGCGCGGCCAGTACAGGTATCAGCTTACGCATCACAGTCTCCGGCAGTCTCACTGCGTAATATCTCGTCGTAGTGGTTATCGATAATCTCCTGGTAGTCCGCGGTCAGGCACTCCACCAGGTAGGTGTTCACCGGCTGACTGATTCCCCGCAACCGGATTGACTGGAACTCGCCGGCAAGAACCCTGCCGGTGACGTCATCGCGTGAATACATCTCTCTCGAGATGATGATTTCACTGCTGTTGGCAATGCCGCACAGGCGCGATGCAAGGTTCACGGTGTCGCCGACAACGGTGTATTCCATGCGTTCATGCGATCCCATGTTCCCGGCCAGCATGCTGCCGGTATTGATACCAATCCTGAACTGCACCGGAAACAGGCCGTCCGCCTCACGCTGGTTGTTCTCGTGCGCGATCAGTTTCTGGATCAGCAATGCGCAGCTGATTGCATGAAAGGCATGATCCTTGTCTGCTTCCGGGGCACCGAATACCAGCATCACCCCGTCACCCATATACTTGTCGACGATGCCGTTATTCATGACGCAGGCGCAGGTGATGAGACTGAAATAGCGATTCAGCATGGCCACCAGTTCCTCGGCGCGGGTCTTTTCCGATATCTTGGTAAACCCGGAGATGTCGGCAAACAGCACGCTGCCTTCGATGCGCTTGCCACTCAGGGCGACGTTGTCCAGGTTTGAGAGGATTTGCCTGGCCACGCCGGGTGAGACGTAGCGCGACAGGGCACTCTTGACCTGGGTTCGCTCCAGCATGCCCTCGGCCATTTCATTGAAGGCCTCCATCAGCAGGCCCAGCTCGTCCTTGCGGCGTTCCTTGAAGCGGAAGGTGTATTCACCACTGCCAATGGCGCGACTGGCATCGACCAGCTTGTCGATGGGTTGGGTAATGCGCCGGCCCATTGCAAAGGCCATGGCAATACTCAGGGCGATGATCATCAACGTTGCGCCTGTTATAGCCTGCACGGCACGGCGCTTTGTCTGTGTCAGGGCCGCCTGGCTGAATGTCACCA
>CAJQNP010000286.1 GCA_905479705.1 uncultured Gammaproteobacteria bacterium | reverse complement strand
CGTGCAGCTGGAACCGGCGGACGGTCAGCTGGCGGTGAGCAGTGAACCCGCAGGCGCAACCATCAGTGTCGCGGATAACTTTCACGGCACAACGCCCGCGACATTGAGCCTGGCCTCCGGTAGCGAACTCACCGTGCGCCTGTCAAAGCCGGGCTACCGGCAGGTGACAAGGCAGGTCAACCTGCAACCGCAACAGACGCAGGAACTGTCCGTGTCGTTACCCCCCGAATACGGTGTCGTGTTTGTCACGGCCCGGCCTGCCGATGCCAGTATCACGATCGACGGCAAGCCATCCGGCGAGGCAACCCGCCGACTGCGCCTGACGACACGCCCGCACATCCTGTCGTTCAGTAAACCGGGTTATATCTCGCAGCAGCTCACGGTTACCCCACGGGTCGGCGTCAGCAAGAGTGTGGACGTGACACTGAAGACACAGGCGCAGCTGGACAGTGAGCGCAAGGCGGCCAGCACACCGGCAATACTGTCCACGGCAGGTGGACAGCAGTTGCGCCTGATTCGCCCGGGCGGCAGCTTCACCATGGGGGCGTCACGCCGCGAGGCGGGCCGGCGTGCCAATGAAAGTGCGCGACTGGTACAGCTTGACCGCCCGTTTTACCTCGCCGAAAAAGAAGTCAGCAATGCACAGTTCCGGCGTTTTCGCGCCGCGCACAATTCCGGCATGGCGGACGGGGTGTCGCTGGGCGGGGATACCCTGCCGGTTGTCAATGTCAGCTGGGCGGATGCGGCCCGTTACTGCAACTGGCTGAGCGATCAGGACCGCCTGCCGCATGCCTACCGTGAAACCAATGGCAAGATGGTGGCAGTTGCACCGATGACCACGGGTTATCGCTTGCCGACGGAAGCCGAGTGGGCCTTTGTGGCACGCAAGCTGGGTCGCCAGCAGCCGGCACGCTATCCATGGTCAGGACAGTATCCACCCAAGTCGCCGTCAGGTAATTTTGCAGATGCGAGTATCGCGGATACACTTGCCGATACCGTGCCTGATTATAATGATGGCTTTCGTGGTGCGGCCCCGGTCGGCAGCTTTGCCGGGCAGTCCGGTTTCCATGACCTGGGCGGTAACGTGGCGGAATGGATGGGGGACTATTATGCCGTGTATCCCGGGATGGCGAACACGCTGGTCACCGACCCGGGCGGGCCTGTTACAGGTGACCACCATGTGGTGCGGGGCTCCAGCTGGCGGCAGGGCAGTATCGCCGAGTTGCGTTTGAGTTACCGTGATTACAGCCGTGAACCACGACCCGACCTGGGTTTTCGAATTGCACGTTATGCCGAGTAAGCCGGTAATGCTGGAGTAGTGACTATGTACAAGCCCTGTTTAATCTTGCTGCTGTCCAGCCTGGTCGCCGGACCTGCTCTAGCCGAGGATCCAGCGGGCCAGGGCCAGGAACAACAACAGGAGACAGAGCAAACGACGCGCCAGGCTGGAACGAAACAGCAGCCGCAGGCAAAGCCTGCTGCACCCGCATCCACCTTCACCCCCTCGGAAAAGGTCAGTGCCGACAGCGCCGTGTCTTTCCCGGTGGATATATAGGCTGCTGTACCCCACACAAGGCATGTCTCTTGAATCAGGAACTGTAAAACCATGACAAAACGTTTCCCCGTTGAACTGGTCTACCAGGTGTTCTCGCTGCTCATCGCCTTCATCCTGGTGCATGCCTTGTATGTCACCCTGATACGACCGCAGGCAAACGCCTTTCTCGAGCAGGAGGCGGCCAACGCCGCGGCCAACCCCGAGTACGTGCAGCAACGCTCCTTTTACGTGGTCATCAAGGATTATGAACAGGAGACCTGTTTTGTGCTGATGTTCTGGGCGTTCGCCATCCTGGGTTTCAAGGGCAGGGTCACCTGGAGCCAGCAGAAACTGCTCGATCAGGACCTGTTGCGCCTGCCCGAGGACATGCCCATCGGCCCGGAGGACACGCGTGATCTTGTCACGCGCTTGCGTGGCCTGCCGGATACCATGCGGGATTACCTGTTACCCCGCGCCCTGCTGACCGCGGTTGAGCGCTTTGGCGCGACCCGCAATGTGCAGGATGTCTCCAACGCCGCCCGTGATATCTGTGAATCGGAAGGTGAGCGCATGGAATCCGAGCTGTCTATCATTCGCTACATTGCCTGGGCAATCCCCTCGGTCGGCTTTATCGGTACCGTGCGTGGTATCGGCAATGCGCTTGGCCAGGCACACCGTGCCGTGGAAGGTGATATCACCGGTGTCACCACCAACCTAGCCGTGGCATTCAACTCGACCTTCATTGCACTGGTGATCAGCATCGTGCTGATGTTCTTCATTCACCAGCTGCAACTCATGCAGGAACGCCTGGTGCTCGACAGTGAACGCTATATCGACCACTGGCTGATCCGGCGACTGGTGAACTGACCGGACCACACCATGAAACGTCGTCCGGTCTCGCCGTTTTCCCTGTCGTTTCTCGACATCATGTTCTGCGGCTTTGGCGCCGTCGTGCTGCTGGTACTGATCCTGAATACCGACACCGTCCGGGCACGCAATGAGACCTTCACCGATCTCAGCGCCGACGTGATACGCCTCGAGCAGGAGGTCATCGTTGGCGAGGACGAACTTGTCGTGGCAAGGAACAGCCTTGCTGTCCTCGACGCGGAACAGGTGGTCACCGAGGGCGAATCGGAACGCATTATCGAGACCATCAGGACGCTCGAGATCCAGATTGCCACACTGGAACGGGAAACCCTCGCGAGCCGTAGTCATATCAACGAGTTGACATCAGACCTGAAGAATCTCGATAGCGAGCAACGCCGCCAGGGTGCGCAGGCCATTGCCGGTGATGCCGAAGGGACAAAGGTTCGTGCCTTCAAGGGTGACGGCGACCGCCAGTACCTGACCGGTCTGAAGGTGGGTGGCAAGCGCGTGCTGATACTGGTGGATGTCTCGGCCAGCATGCTCGATGAAACCATTATCAACGTCGTGCGGCGCCGCAACATGGACGATGCCAGCAAACGCAATGCCGCCAAGTGGCGCCGGGCATTGTCCACGGTCGACTGGCTGGTGAGCAACCTGCCGCCCGCTGCACGTTTCCAGATCTATGCATTCAACACCAGCGCCGAGCCGGTCGTGGCCGGATCCGACGGACGCTGGTTACAGGCGAGCAACCGTGATGAGGTCGAGGCGGCAGTCACCGGCCTGCACCAGATGACCCCGGCGGGGGGAACCAGCCTCTACAAGGCACTCGCGGTGGCAAAGAAACTCTCGGCACGCCCGGACAATATCCTGCTTGTCACCGATGGCCTGCCCACGCAGGGACGCACCAGGCCAACCGGCACCACGGTCTCGGCAGCGTCACGGCTGAAACATTTTGAGGCGGCCGTGCTCGCCCTGCCATCGGGCATACCCGTCAATACCATCCTGTTGCCCATGGAGGGGGATGCCTATGCCGCTGCAGCCTTCTGGAAGCTGGCCATCGATACACGGGGATCGTTCCTGACCCCGGCACGGGACTGGCCATGAGAGGCAAGCGCAGTCGTCGCCAGATCGATATCTTCAACCTGTCATTCCTCGACGTGGTCTCCTGTGGTTTCGGTGCCATCATCCTGCTGCTGGTGATTGTCAAGATCTCGGAACCCCACGTGATCGAGCGTCTTGCCGTGGACCTCACGGGACTGGTGCAACGCCTCGAGGCCGAGTTGTTTGACATGCGCGGTGAGACCACGGTGCTGAACCGCGAACTGACCAGCAAGCAGGAGCAGTTATCCGAGGCGAAGGAAAAGCTGGCACGCCTCAAGGGAGACCTGTCCTCGGTGCGCGGTGAGTACACGACCACGCGTCATGAGCATGATGCCCAGACGATCATCGAGGGACAGTTGTCGACCGCGCGGCAGACCCTGTCCGAAGAGATGCGCCGCGTCCTGGGCGCGAACTACCAGCGTAACCTGGCGCGTGCGACCATCGGCGGTGTCCCGGTCGACAGCGAGTACATCATCTTTATCATCGATACCTCGGGATCGATGAAGCAACACGCCTGGCCGGGTGTACTCAGCAAGGTCAGCGAGGTGCTGTCGATATACCCGCGCGTCAAGGGCATCCAGGTCATGAATGACATGGGTGACTACATGTTCAGCCAGTACCAGGGCAAGTGGATACCGGATACACCGGCGCGTCGCAAGGCCATCATCAAGCGGCTGGGCAGCTGGCAGCCGTTTTCCAACTCCAGCCCGGTCGAGGGTGTGGAAGCCGCGATCCGCCGGTTTTATGCAAAGGACAAGCGCATCAGCCTGTACGTCTTCGGTGATGACTTTGCACGCGGCTCGATCCAGGCCGTCATCGACACGGTCGGACAGCTGAACCGCGCCGACAAGAGCGGCAAGACGCGGGTGCGCATTCATACCGTGGGTTTCCCAGTGCTGTTTGATTTCAGCAGCGGCCTGTCCGCCAACGTGGTGCGCTACGCGGCGTTGATGCGCAAGCTGGCAGAAACCAACAATGGCAGCTTTGTCGGGCTCAACAGTGTCAGGTAAATGGGGTCTGTCTGCGCCGGATTTGTTATCCTGCTGCAAGTGCCAGGTTACTGCAGGGTCGAATTTATTCGACCGTTGGCACACCCGGCCGAATGAATTCGGCCCTACAATGGAAACAAGACCGGCATCGCCGTGAAGAACCTAATAACCCGGAAAGGTCACCATGCCCAGGCAGGCAAAGGCAGAGTACAATATCGTTCAGGCGACTGTAGGGTCGAATTCATTCGACCGTTGGCACTGTCGGCCGAATGAATTCGGCCCTACAACGGAAACAGGGCCGTCATCGCCGTGAGTAACCAATAACCCGGAAAGGTCATCATGCCCAGGCAGGCAAAGGCAGAATACAATATAGTTCAGGCTACTGTAGGGTCGAATTCATTCGACCGATGGCACTGTCGGCCGAATGAATTCGGCCCTACAACGGAAACAAGGCCGGCATTACCGTGAGTAACCCGTAACCCGGAAAGGTCACCATGCCCAGGCAGGCAAAGGCAGAATACAATATAGTTCAGGCTACTGTAGGGTCGAATTCATTCGACCGATG
>CAJQNP010000285.1 GCA_905479705.1 uncultured Gammaproteobacteria bacterium | reverse complement strand
CCATTCGCCTGATGGATTCCCTGATCCTGGTACCGATGGCATGTGCACCCGCTCTCTTGATGGCGTCTGCGCAGCTAATCGAGGTCTGGCCGCCAATGATTACCGGATACTGCGAGCTGTTAACGAGCCCTGGCAGCTCGTGTGCCAGGATGTGTTCGTGTGGATCAATCGACGACGATATGACGATGGCGTCGCATGCCGCACGTTTTGCCGTCAGCACCAGCTCCCTCAGTGGCATGTCAGCACCCAGGTAGACAATCCTCAAACCGTGATCGTGCGCCGCCAGTGAAAACAGCATGGTGCCTATTTCGTGGTGTTCCCCGGGCATGCATGACACCAGCAATTTCTTGCCCGTGGGTGTCCAGTGACGATGGTGCAAGCGGGCCCCCAGTTTGTTGCGCATGAAGGCCCCGAAGAAATGTTCCTCGGCAATGCTGCCGTCGGAGTTGGCCCAGCGCTCACCCAGGCTGACCAGCAGGGGAAGCAACATGTGTTCGGTTACCACGTCGATGGGATAGAGTGACAATGCCTCGTTGTAAAGCAGGTTCAGCTGGTTCTCGTCGAAACGGATGATCGCCATGATTGCCTGTGCGCGGTACGCGGTCCAGGTGTCACAGCTGTGCGCGGTTGTTTGTGTATTTTCGGGTGGTTCCGTCTCCAGGTTTTTGCTGACCTGGCTGATCGATATGCCGCGATCCAGCAGTGAAACCGTCTGCTTGATGCGATCGACATCCTGCTGGCTGTAGAGACGATGGCCCTTGGCTGTGCGCGCGGGTTTTATCAGGCCGTAGCGACGTTCCCAGGCGCGCAGGGTAACCGGGTTTACGCCGGTCTTCGAGGCTACCGTGCGTATCGGGAAGAGATCCCTCTGTTCCATCGTCGCTATGTTTGTATTCATGTCAGTTCTCATTTGCTGCTGCAGATTCAAGGTCACCCCGGTCATGGTGTCTGAACTTTCTCAATCACAAGGGTTGTTCGGGGTGACCTGATCCTGGTTATCCCGGCAATCAAAGTGCGCCCGGCAGGATGGCGCGCAGGTCAGCTGTCTTGATAACGGCGTCCCGGATCATGGCGCCTTCTGCAGTGACAGTGATGGCCTTGACATTGCGATCCGGCATCTTCAGTACGCCTGCACCGATCACTCTGTTGGGGTAGTGGTTGCCACGGGTCGCGTGAAACTTCAGAACGGTTGCAACCAGCCCAGGCTGGCTCAGCAGTTGTTCGGGAGTCGGGCCCAGGTTCTTCAGTAATTGCAGAAAGGCCTCGTCCGCCGGGGCGAACTCCGTGTACTGCTTCCTGCCGTCAGGCACTGCATCGAATCCGGTTGCCTGCAGGGCGGCGGACAGCACGGAAAAACCATCCGTGGTATCGGCGATGGTGGGCAGGTTGTTGCGGCCTTGCTCACCGGCATAACCGCTGGTCGTGAAAACGGCCAGCAGGAACATCAGTGAATAGATCCTTATGAAGTTGAGTGTGTAAGTGTTCATGTTTACATCCTCTATTCGTATTGGTTTCAGCGGTTCAGATGTTTGTCTCGATGCAGGAGGTGTACAAGATGTGAACAACGTCTGCCTGTTTAGAGATCATATTAATACAAAAATTGTACATTTCAAGTAAAAAATTACCTGAAATCGTACAGAGATATATAAATATCAGATAATTCAATGAGATGTAACTTTGTATAGTTGTACAAAATGTGTTCAAGGTCGCCAGGAGAAGGCTACTCCTGTACAAACACAGGCGCTAAACGTGCCGTGGCAGTCATCGCAACCATGGCTTTCTGGCATCATCCACGACATGACTGGATTCAGGACACCCTCAAAACCCCTTGCAAGGCTGACCGGGCGCGCCGTTGCCGATTTCGGCATGATCCGTGATGGAGACCGGCTGCTGCTGGGGCTGTCGGGCGGCAAGGACTCCCTGTCACTGTTGCACATCCTGCATAACCTGCAGCAACGTGCACCGATTACTTTCCAGCTGGGGGCAGTCACCATTGATCCGATGGCCGGTGATTTCGATCCCTCCGGGCTGATTCCCTACCTAAAATCACTGGGTGTCGATTACCACTACGTTCGCAAGCCGATCATGGAGATGGCGCAGGCGCACATGGGGCGGAAGTCCTACTGCAGTTTTTGCTCGCGTCTGAAGCGCGGCTTGATCTACCAGACTGCCCGCGAACAGGGTTATAACGTCATCGCCCTGGCGCAGCATCTCGATGACCTGGCCGAGAGTTTTCTCATGTCGGCCTTTCACGGTGGTCGCCTGCAGACCATGAAGGCCCACTACCGCAATGATGACGGAGACCTGCGCGTCATTCGTCCGCTGGTGTATGTGCGTGAACGCCAGACGCGGGATTTTGCGCAGGATAACGCTCTGCCGGTCATCGCCGATTCCTGCCCGGCCTGCTTTGCCATGCCGACCCGGCGCCAGCACATGAAGGAGTTGCTTGCCGCGGAAGAACGCGACAACCGGCTGCTGTTCAAGTCGTTGCTGACAACCCTCAAGCCACTGATGAGTGATGGCCTTGAGAAGGTGCGTGTCTGATCGCCGCAGGGCAGCTACACTTATACTAATAACCCGGAGGATTTACTCGCCATGAAATCAATTCAGTATGTAGCTACGCCCGTCCTGCTGTTGCTGCTGGTCACGCTGCCGGTACAGGCCGACTTGTCGCAGTACCTTGATTCAGCCAGGGAGGCGCTGGATTCATCCGGTGTCGCCGTACCAGCAACAGACCTCACGAATGACGAGTTGGTTGCAGGCCTGAAGCAGGCGCTGGACAAGGGCACACAGTTTGCCGTGAACAAGCTTGGCCAGCCGGGTGGCTTTCTCGACAACAAGAAGGTGCGCATCCCGATGCCGGACAGCCTGTCCTGGGTCGAGTCATCCCTGCGTACGGTGGGGCAGGACGAGATGGCCGATGAGTTTATTGACACCATGAATACTGCCGCGGAACAGGCCGTACCTGAGGCGGCAGACATTTTTTCTGGGGCAATCAAGGAGATGAGTGTGCAGGATGCGCAGGGTATCCTGAGCGGGCCGGATAATGCGGCAACCGAGTATTTCCGTGGCAACACGGAGGCCGAGTTGACGCAACGCATGCGGCCGATCGTCGAGACGGCCACGGCAAGTACCGGGGTGACCTCGGCCTATAAAGACATGCTGGGTGCTGCAGGCGGGTTTGCCGGCATGATGCCTGCGACTGCCACGGACATCGACGGTTACATTACCTCAAAGACACTCGACGGTCTGTTCCTGATGATTGCCAGGGAAGAACGCAAGATCCGCAAGAATCCGGCTGCACGCAGCACCGAGTTGCTGCAGAAGGTGTTTTCAGCCTACTAGGTGGGCAATCACTGAAGCAGGCCAGCTGAACTGGCCTGCTAGATTCCGTTCTCTATCCACTTGCGAATACGGTTGGAGTCACCGAACGGCGTGAGCTTGCCGAAGGAGTTCAGCAATACAATGGTGAGCGGTTCATCGGCGATCTCGGTATGCATCACCAGGCAGCGCCCGGCCTCGTTAAGGTAGCCGGTCTTGCTCAGCTGGATATCCCAGCTATTGTTCTTCAGCAGGCGGTTGGTGTTGCTGTAGCGCAGGTCACCGCGATCCTTGTAGGGATAGACGCTGGCCGAGCGGGTGGTTGTGGCCTTGCGAATCTCCGGGTAACGCATGGCGGCGCGCACCATCTTTGCCACGTCCTCTGCCGAGGCGACATTCCCGGGGTCCAGACCTGCCGGGTCGGCAAATTGACTGGACTTCATGCCCAGCGCCAGGGCCTTCCTGTTCATGGCCTTGATGAACTCCCTCATGCCACCCGGCCATGTTCGTCCGAGCGCGTTGGCCGCGCGGTTCTCGGATGACATCAAGGCCAGTTGCAGCATCTCCTTGCGTTTCAGCGTAGCACCGTACTGCAGGCGTGAACCGGTGAGCTGGATCAGGTCGCGGTCATCCTTGGTGATGACGATCTTTTCATCCATGTCCAGCTTGCCGTCCAGTACCACCATGGCGGTCATCAGCTTGGTGATCGATGCGATCGGGACCGCTTCGTTGATGGCCTTGGTATAGATATCATTGCCATCCTCATCGAGTACCAGCGCAGAGGCAGACTTGAGTTGCAGTTTTTTCGGGTTCAGCGCCTGCCACGGGATCTGTGCGGTAGCGTCCACGGCCGGCTGGTTGGGTTCCAGCTTTGCCAGCCGGGTAGGGGAGTCTGCAGCGTGGCTGACAGGGGTGAGAAGGGTAAGCGTGAGGCAGCAGAATAGTAGACTGGTCTTCATAATCCATATCCCCTTGAAACGATATGGGTGCGTACTTTGACCCAATCGCGTTACGAATGCAATCAATAGTTTACCGGTTATATCCAGACCGGTCCGTGCCCTGATTCCCGGTTTTCGAGGCCGTTTTTCGCAGGCCTGCTGGACACGCCACGCGGCGGCTCCTTGAACCCGTGCCTGTCGATGTGATGCAATGGGGCGTCATGTACTGGCTGAAACAACAATTACAACAGCTGGCTATCCTCCTGTTACTGACCTTGCTCTCTGCCTGTACGGTACAGCAGGCACGTATTCCGGCCGGCGCCCTGCCACAGGCCAGCACAACCACGCTGCTTGAAGAGGAGCATGCGGATAGCGTCCTCGAGGACCTGCGCGAGGACCACGTGGTCGATGACAGCAGCAGGAATTATTACCTGCTGCTTGACCGGTTCTCCCGTCTGGCGGCGGGTTCCGGGGTCAATCCTGACGACTGGCGCATCTACCTGTTTGATGCGCCGGATGTCGTCGATATGCGCGCGATCCCGGGCAACACCCTGTTTGTCTGGTCGGGCCTGTTTGATGTGATCGAGACGCCGGACGAGCTGTCCGGTTTGCTTGCCTGTGAGCTGGCGCATGGCCTGGCGCGGCATACCGACCCGGTCGAGTTCGGCCTGGGCACCGAGTTGATGTTCGGACTGACTGATATTGCCGCCAGTGTTGGCATCATGGTCCTGACGCAGGGCATGGTGGCGGTCAGCGGGACCGGCATGACGCGCTGGTTATATGTCGAGGCGACCGATCTCGATGAACTCGACCGTGTGTATGACCAGCAACAGCTAGAGGAAATGGCGGATATTGCGCTGCTGGTAATGGCCAACGCCGGGTATGCACCCGATGGCTTGCTGGGTTTCTGGCAGCGGGCCGCGGCCGATCCGGCACTGGAAAAGCGCCTGCAGCGCCTGCACCGCAAGCTGCCTCCCGCTGAACGCATTGCCCTGCTTGAGTCGGCCATGTCACGGCAGGTGATGCAGCCGGCCAGTGAAGTCGTGGATGACGAGGTGGCGGACGCCTACCCGGGCAGTCCCTGGCTCTGAATCAGGGTCCACTGCATCAGCTGGGTAACCAGGTCTTGCGCCGCCTGCTCCTGGTGGCGGGACTTTAGCCAGTCAACCGCCCAGCGATGTCCCCAGGCACTGGCATTGCTGTCGCTGGGATTCAGCGGCAGCTGCCGGGTGCTGGCCAGGTACAGAAACAACGGCCGCGCAAGGGCGTGCACGGTCGCGGCCATGCGGTCGGGGTAGCGCCAGCGACACAGGCCACGTGTCGTGTAGCGATCGGGAATGCTGCGGCGTCGTATCGGCCGGGGCGGAATGCGTCCCCAGTTGCTTTCCTCGGCAGGGTAGTCGTTGCCCTGCCAGACATTCACCTTGATGCGGTACTTGTGTTGCGGCAGGGGCGGGTTGCTGACGCTATCGGCCTCTCGCGGTTTCCAGCAGGTGCTCAATGTCAGCGGCGGGCACTCACCGTCCAGCTGTGAGTGATGCTGGGCCTCCGTCATCGGGTAGAGTCGCACCCAGTCAAGCAGTCGCAGGTCGTAGCCGCCCAGCTTGTCGCAGACGAACTCGACAGCTTCCTGCGCGTCGGTGCGATCGTTGATAACGAGTGCAGCTGATGCCATAAGCCGATAATAGGTGACACCTGGTGTTTTCACCAGTGACGGGATTGCCGCTGTCTGGCGGGCCTTGTACCGGTCCGAGCTGCACGGTTATGATCATGCCAATACACCGTGTTGACGGCGGCAGCGCCGGTCAGCACACAAACACCATGGGGGTTATATGTCAGGTCAACTGGACAAAATCGGTCGCAGCGCAGGCTACTGGTTGATGTTGTTGCTGGCGGGGCTGGCGTTCGAGGGCGTGGCCCTGTTTTACCAGCACGTGCTGGAAGAGATGCCCTGCGTGCTGTGTATCCATGTACGCATCTGGGTGCTGGCGTTGATCCTCGTTTCCCTGGCTGCCCTGTGGATGCGGCGCTACCGCCCGGCCAACCTGTTTGCGCATGTCCTGACACTCCTGATTGCGCTGGGCCTGCTGGAACGCTCCTACCAGCTGCTCGGTACTGAACGTGGCTTTACGTTCAGTGACTGCGGCTTTGACCTGGGGATGCCATCGTGGTTTGCCATCGATGTCTGGTTTCCGCAGATGTTCAAGGTGCAGACCTCCTGCGGTTACACCCCGGAGCTGCTGTTCGGTATCACCATGGCCGAGGCGCTGATGGTGTCATCTGTCCTGTTGCTGATACTGAGTGCCGTGATGGTCATCGCGGCCCTGAAGAATATAAACAGCGCGCGCTAGGCCGCAACGCTGACCGCAGCCAGTCCGGTGAAATACCCGGCCAGGCTGATTTCCCGGTGAACGCCGTTGCGGCGCTCAATTCCTCCTAAAGCTATTCGCCAGACCCGCGATACCCTATATATCCGGCCCTGATTGGGTTCGGCTCATGCTGATCGGCAGTAGATAATCCGGGAGTTTAACTGGTCATGAACGAGACTCAATCGATACTCAGGCGTCTGGGCCTTGACGAAAACCGCAAGGCCAGAAACATGTTGCTCAAGCCCGTGCTGCAACTGAAACTGGCCCTGTACGCCATCATGCTGACCCTGATTTTCCTGTGCACCACCGTATTCTTTGGCAAGATGTACTTCGAGCAGACCTATATCACACTGGTCGAGAACACCACCCAGGCCGAGTACATCCAGGCCGTCGTCACCCAGCAGATTCACCAGTTCAAATCCATGTTCCTGTTACTGCTCGTGGTGTATACCGTGATGATGGTGACGCTGATAACCGTGTATACCCACCGCATGATTGGACCCACGCTGCCGATCATGCGACATATCCGGGCCCTGAAGGACGGTTTCTACAGCCAGCGTGTCAAGCTGCGCCGCTATGACTGTTTCCAGGAACTCGCCAACGAGTTGAACGAGCTGGCAGCGGCGCTGGAAAAACGCAAAGAGTAAATCGGTAGACTATATCCACATAAACGCCGCGCATTGCGCGGCGTTTTTACATGCTCAGGACAATCTTTCCCTGCACATGACCGGCCTCAATGACTGCATGAGCGCGCGCCGCCTCGGCCAGTGGCAATACCTCGGCAATATGTACCCGGAGTTTTCCATCTGATATCAGCTGGCTGCAGTGATTGAGTATTTCGCCCTGGTGTCGCCGTGCCTCGGGGAGGTCCTGCAGCATCGGTGTCAGCATCAGGGTGAAGTGGATGCCAAGGTTTTTTGAACGTGCGGTTCCCCAGCTGACATCAGTCCCCGGCTCCAGCAGGGTCACCACCTGGCCGTACACGCTGGCGAGTTCCAGGCTGTCACGAAAGGTGTCCCCGCCAACCGTGTCGAGCACCACGTCGACACCGCGGTCGCCGGTCCATTCCATCACGGCAGTCTGCACATCCTCGTCTGTATAGAGGATCGCCCTGTCTGCACCGAGTGCGCGGGCAAGGTCCGCCTTTTGCGGTGTGCTGACCGTGGTGGCCACGCGGGCGCCAACGGACCTGGCAAGTTGTATGGCGACGTGTCCGACACCACCGGCGCCGGCATGGATCAAGACGGTCTGGCCCTGCTGCAGGCGTCCGCGGTCAAACAGGGCCTCCCAGGCAGTGATCAGGGCCAGCGGCAGGGCGGCCGCCTCGGTGAAATCAAGCGAGGCGGGCTTGAGTTCGGCCTCGGCCTCGGGCAGCACCGTATACCCGGCGTAATTGCCGGGCGTGCCACCGAGGCCGCCGTGGCAGAACCACACCGCGTCACCCGTTTGGAAACGTGTCACCTCGTCACCGACGGCCGTAATGATGCCGGCGCCGTCACAGCCGAGAATGGCCGGCAGGGCGTCAGGAAAGAATACGCCGCGGCTGCGCAGCTTGGTGTCGACGGGGTTGATGCCGGCTGCCTTGAGCTGCACCTTGATCTGGTCGGGGGCGGTGATTTCCGGCTCCGCAGTATCCACGAGTTGCAGGACATCCGCTGGCGCGCCGGCCGCTGTCATGTGTATGGCTTGCATGGGTGATTTATAGCACAGCCGGTCGATTTTTTCGCGCCTGCAAGGCGCTCCTGCGCACTCGCCGGCACCTGTATGGCTGCATGGCACACAATTCGTGGGTCACCAGTCGCGGATTGCGATCTGCTCCTGCAATTCTCGCACGCTGTAAGAATAACGCGTAGGAGCGGATCGTAATCCGCGACAGTGATTGACAAGGTCGCGCATGCGATGCACTCCTGCAGGTCTTGGCGAGTGCGCAGGAGCGCCTTGCAGGCGCGAAGGGACGTCCCGCCTATTCCTCGCAGGGCACCGGAAACATCCAGAGGCTCAGGGCATACATCACCAGTGCAATGGCGATAACCAGGGTGAAGCCAAAGTGTATCGCAAGCAGGGTTGCGACTATGGCGCTGATCACGGATGCACAGCCGTTGATGGCCCAGGCCCAGGGGATCAGGCCGGGTGCGAAATCGGCCAGTTGTGCAAGCCCCGAGGGGAACGGGATCCCCATGCAGAAGGCCAGCGGCGCGATCACGATGACGCTGACCAGGATGCGCACCCCGTCCGGGGCTGCCGTGAATTGCTGCAGCAACGGTCCCAGCATAAACAGGTAGGTCATCCCGATGATGACGATCCCCGAGATGGCCATGATGATCAGCCGGCCGCGATTGTCTGCTGCCGTCTGTCCGAACCAGGCACTGCCGAGCCCGGAAAACACCAGGAAACTGCTCAGGACCACGGCGATGGCGTACAGGGGGTGATGCAGGAACAGCAGCAGCTTCTGGATAAAGGCAATCTCGATAAACAGGAAGGCCAGTCCGAGTAACAGGAAATAGCCGATGAGCCGTGCGCGACTCGTGGTGTAGCGTGCCGGGTTGATATAACGCTGGTAAAGCCAGATCGGTAACAGGATGAGTATCAGGCTGGCCATGATCGCCTGCACCAGGGTTGCAACCAGCACAAGGTAGCCGGCCTCGGCCAGTGTGGCGCCGCCCTGGTTATGCAGGCGCAGGATCTCCGGCAATGTCTGCCACCTGAAAAAATGGAAAAAATAGGGCTGGTCATCGCTGGCCGGGTGCAGGTTGAATTTGTACTGGTCAAGAAAGGCCCCGGGATCGTCGCCCAGTAGTGCGACGGCGGCGTCATGGAACCAGTCATTCCGCAGGCGGTTATAGTAGTTGCCCTCTTTTTCGCCGATGCCTGGGTGGTAGGCCGCGTCGAAAGAGCGGGCCGCCGTGAAGGTCTTCAGGCGTTCGATTTGCTCCTCAGTGAATGGCTCGTTGTTGACGAGCAGGGTACTGGTCTGCCAGCCACGGATAAGCACAAGTTGCCGTTCGGGATGCTGCGCGCCGCTGTCGCGCAGTGCCGTGACAGCCGTGGCAAACAGTTTCAGGGTGTCACGAGGTGGCAGTTTTACCCAGCGTGTAATCGATAACATGCCGCCGGGTGCAAGTTTCTGCAGCATCTCGCCCAGTGCCTCGGTGGTGTACAGGTGATTCTCGCTGAGGGAATACTGACCCGATGCGGACGCACTGAATGCATCCAGCAATGACACCTGGATGAGGTCATAGTCACCCGCGCTGCTGGCCGTGAAGCTGCGCGCCTCTCCAGTGTGCAGGGACACGCCCGGTGCCTGGTAAAGATGTCCGGCGAAGTCGGCATGGTCGTTGCTCACCAGGCGGGCAAATTGCGGGTTCAGTTCCACGGCGTCTATGGTCGTTGCATCCTGGTACAACGCCTGGAGTACGTCGGACCCGCCGCCGGCACCCAGTATCAGTACGCGGTTGATGGCGTGCATGTGGTAGGGCAGGGCCGAGGTCAGCTGGTCCATGTAGGCGAGTGTCTGCCGGTCGCCGTTGTAGCGGGTGATCACCGAGAGTCCGTCGCCGTCGGTGAAGACACCCAGCTGTGCCGGTGGCTCCGTGCGGGCGTTCAGGCTCAGGCCGGGTGCATGACGCAGCGGGATGGCAGGGCTTTCAACAACACTGAGCAGTCCCAGCGGGCTGGACAGTTCGCTAATGATGCGCGTGTCCTTGACGCGGAGTGTCTGCGCGAGACCCTTGTAGGGTGACATCTCCAGCGTGCGCCACTCGGCGGGTATGACCAGCAGGCAGGCAGTGGCCAGGGCCAGCCACACCACCGTGGTGCGCCAGGGATATTGCAGTTCACGGCTGGCCAGAAAGGCGGCAGCGATTGCCGTCAGTCCGAGTAGCATCAATGCCTGCATGGGCAAGACGAAGAACAGCAACAGCAGTATGCAGATACTTCCCAGCCCGGCACCCAGCAGGTCGGCGGCATAAATCCTCGCGAGCCTGAGGCGGTAGTGGGTCAGGGCAAGGCCGATGGCATTTGCCGCAAAGAAAAACGGTACGGCAAGTAACAGGTAGGTGCCCGTCAACCAGAGGTACTGTCGTGGATCCCAGAGTACCTCCTCGGCGTTGAAGGGCAATCGCTGTGCAAGCAGAAAGCAGGCGACGGTCGAGATGCCGAACAAGGCGATGTTTATGATGTAGCTCGCTGCAAAACGTTGCAGCAGGGGGCGTTGCAGGATGGTCAGCAGGGCGCCGCTGGCGCCAAAACCGAGCAATGCCAGGCTGATCATCATGTAGGCGAAATGGTGCCACTGGATAATGGAGTAGAGGCGCATCAACAGCACCTCGTAGGCGAGCGCGGTCGCCGAGACCAGTGCGATTGACAGGACGGGTAACCGCTGTGGCTTAATCGTGACCCCCGGTGAGCGGTACAAAGCGGACGGGCAGCAGCTGTCGGGTAATAAGCTGGCCGTCCTGCTGCTTCTCGATCAGCACCAGTTGCTGGGTGAGAAAGCGGCTGCCAACCGGGATGACCATGCGACCACCGGGCTTGAGTTGCGCGACCAGTGGCGGTGGGACATGGCTGGCGGCGGCCGTGACCACGATGGTGTCAAACGGGGCATGTTCCTCCCAGCCATAATAGCCGTCGCCGAGTCGCACGCTGACATTGTCATAGCCCAGTCGGGCCAGCCGTTTGCTTGCCTGTTCACCCAGTTCCTCGATGATTTCGATACTGTAGACCTGCCCGGTCAGCTCGGCCAGCACGGCCGCCTGGTAGCCGGAGCCGGTGCCGATCTCCAGTACCCGGTGATCAGGCTGTGGTTCGATCAGGTCAGTCATCAAGGCAACGATATAGGGTTGCGAAATCGTCTGTCCGTGGCCAATGGGCAGGGGGCGATTGCGGTAGGCGTTGCTGCGCTGGTTGGCCGGCACGAATTCATGCCGCGGTACCCGGCCGATGACCGCCATCACGCGCGGGTCCAGTGCTTCCCTGTCGAGGTAGAGGCTGGTGTCCTGTGCGTCCCGCTCAATTTCACTGAGCAGGTGCTGGCGGGCCTGCGTGTAGTCGTCGCCGAGGACGGGGGTCGCGGCCAGTGGCAGCAGTGCGGCAAGAAGCCAGGATAATGAATATCTATGTGGCATTGTTATAACCGGTGACATTAATGATTGTAGTCGATGCGGCGCAGTCGGGTCAGGTCTGTTTTCATGGTGGTGGCGCAGCCATGTGCTAATGTGGAGATATCATGCAAATAAACAACCGAAGTCGCTACCCCTGGTATCTGCTGCTGGCTTGTCTGCTGCTTGCTCCGGCATGGTTTCCATTCGCCAACGAGCGGGTGGCCGTGGTACTGAATATTGACGGTGCGATTGGTCCTGCCACGGCGGACTATATCGATCGCGGACTGGAACGTGCCCGCGAGCAGTCCGCCGGGCTGGTTATCCTGTCGATGGATACACCGGGCGGGCTGGACACGGCCATGCGTGACATCATCCAGTCCATCCTGGTGTCACCGGTGCCGGTTGCAAGCTACGTGACCCCCGGTGGTGCCCGGGCTGCCAGTGCGGGTACCTACATCCTGTATGCCAGCCATATTTCCGCCATGTCCCCCGGCACCAACCTGGGTGCGGCCACGCCGGTGGAGATCGGCGGATTTCCGGATGCCGATGACATGCTGAAAAAGAAGGACGGCAATGACCAGGATACGCAACCCTTGGAGAAACAGGACGCCATGGAAAGCAAGCGGATAAATGATGCCACTGCCTACCTGCGTGGCCTGGCCCAGATGCGCGGGCGCAATGTTGAATGGGCCGAGCTTGCGGTGCGCGAGGCGGCCAGCCTGCCGGCAGAGGAGGCGCTGGCACTGGGGGTGATCGATATTGTCGCCGTGAACAAGCGTGACCTGCTCAGGCAGATGCAGGGGCGCAGCGTTGTCGTTGCAGGGATCGAGCAGGTCCTCGATGTCGAGCATCTCCCGCTGCAGGTCATCGCGCCGGACTGGCGTAATCGCCTGCTGGCCGTCATTACCGATCCGAACGTGGCCTACATCTTGATGCTGATCGGTATATATGGCCTGTTTTTCGAGTTTGCCAACCCGGGCTTTGTATTACCGGGCGTCGCCGGTGCCATCAGTTTGTTGCTCGCGTTGTATGCCTTCCAGGTGTTGCCGGTGAACTATGCCGGGCTGGCACTGTTATGCCTGGGTATCATATTCATGCTGGCAGAGGCCTTTGTTCCAAGTTTCGGGGCGCTGGGCTTTGGTGGTGTGATCGCATTCGTGATCGGTTCCATTATCCTGTTCGACCAGGAAGGCACCGGTTACGCAGTCTCGCTACCGTTGATCTTTGCCCTGTCATTCATGACGGCAGGTTTCTTCCTGTTTGTCATCGCCGCCGCCATCAAGGCACGTGAACGACCTGTTGTCAGTGGCCGGGAAGAAATGCTGCATGCGGTTGGCGAGGTGCTGGACGACTTTGAACACTCGGGCCGCATTCGTGTGCACGGTGAAATCTGGCAGGCTGAATCAGGCAGGCCGAAAAAACGGGGCGACAGGGTAAAGGTGGTTGCCGTAGACGGGCTGGTACTGCAAGTACAGTCGCTGCATCAGGAGGCATGAGATGGCTATTTCAGGAGTATTTGTCGGGCTGGTTATTTTTGTAGCGCTGTTGCTGTATACGTTCCGCGTCCTGCGGGAATACGAGCGCGGGGTGATCTTTACGCTGGGACGATTCTGGAAAGTAAAAGGTCCCGGGCTGATCATCGTGATCCCCGTGATACAGCAAATGGTCAAGGTGGGCTTGCGCACGGTTGTGATGGATGTGCCGAGCCAGGACGTGATATCGCGTGACAATGTGTCGGTGAAGGTCAATGCGGTGATCTACTTTCGTGTGATTGATGCGGAGAAGGCGATTATCCAGGTGGAGGACTTCCTGGCTGCAACCAGCCAGCTGGCGCAAACCACGCTGCGCTCGGTGCTGGGGCAGCACGAACTGGATGATATGCTGGCGGAGCGGGAAAAACTGAATTCCGATATCCAGACCCTGCTCGACCAGCAGACGGATGCCTGGGGTATCAAGGTGGCGAACGTGGAAATCAAGCATGTCGATATCGATGAGACTATGGTGCGCGCGATTGCGCGCCAGGCTGAAGCAGAGCGCGAGCGCCGCGCCAAGGTCATCCATGCCGAGGGCGAGATGCAGGCCGCGGAAAAGCTGGTCGCTGCGGCGAAAACCCTGAATGAGCAACCGCAGTCCCTGCAGCTGCGCTACCTGCAGACGCTGACCGAGATTGCCGGGGAAAAGAGTTCCACCATCGTGTTCCCCTTGCCACTGGACAGCATCGGCAAGATGTTCGGCAATGATTCTGCCGGCTAACCGGCTGGCTGACCGCAGGCAGGCATCGCCCGCTTCAAGGTAAGCTGCTGGTGTCTGACTGCTGCGCGTGAAATCGCGGCTCACGGGTGGCGGCGCTAACCCGGGTTTCAAGTCAGCCCGCTGATGCCGCGGACGCCGGCTGTCTTGCCGTTCCAGGCCGTTGTCTGTCCTGTGTCTGGCGTCTCGTGTTCAAGGGGCCGCGAGCAGCAAACAGCCTGCATCTGACACCCCGGGCTGTTGTTGACTGTCAGGGCTGATAATCAGTCGCTGCATTCAAGTAGACCTTTCCATTGTGATTTCGTAAAGGGATTCACGGCCACCGCGGGTCCTGGTCGTGGGTCAGCACGGCACGAGCGCGGGCTGCTGCCGGATCGTGATGAATAAACAAAGAGCCAGGGGGGGCAGGTAAGGCAGCGGGAGTGAATGGACTGTTTTCTGCATTATCAGCAAGACGGGCAGCTAATTGGTATAAAATGCGCGTTTTGGTCGAATACAGTCGGCCAGTAATGTTCACCGCGAGAGACAGAAAATGACGTATTCGTTAACGACCTTGAAAGACATCATCATCCCCGCGGCACGGGAAGAATTGCTGCCGCGCTTTACCCGCGTGGAACGCCAGCACAAGCGCGATGGCAGTGTCATCACCGAGGCCGATCTCACGATGCAGTCGCGAATTGCCGGCGAATTACAGGCGCGGTGGCCGGATACCGTGTTTCTCGGCGAGGAGATGGATGCGGACGAGCAGGCCGGCCTGCTCGACAGCGAACAGCCGGTGTGGTGCCTCGATCCGCTGGATGGCACCAGTAATTTTGCAGCCGGTATCCCGTTTTTCTGTGTGTCGCTGGCCCTGTTGCAAGGCGGCGAGGTGTTGCTGGGTATTATCTACGACCCTGTGCGCGACGAGTGTTTTACCGCGGATGCCGCGACGGGGGCGCAGCTGAACGCTGAGCCACTGCAGGTGAAGGCGAGTGGGCTGGCACTGGCTCAGACCACCGCGCTAATCGATTTCAAGCGCCTTGATCCACCTCTGGCCACCCGGCTGGTCTCGGAGATCCCGTATGCCTCGCAGCGCAGCTTTGGTTCGGTGGCGCTGGACTGGTGCTGGCTTGCGGCCGGCCGCTGCCACGTCTACCTGCATGGCCGCTCCAAATTATGGGATTACTCGGCAGGGAACTACATCTTTCACCAGGCCGGTGGCCATTCCTGCAGCCTCGCCGGGGACCCCGTCTTCACCCATGCCCTGACGCCGCGCTCTTCGGTCGCGGCCGTGGACGCGGCATTGTTTGCAGAGTGGACGACGTGGCTGGGGATTACGCTGAAAGATGCTGCCTCGTAGGTATGGCTTCCTGCAGGAGCGGCTTGTAGCCGCGATCGCGCCTGCAAGGCGCTCCTGCACCACTGGTCAGGTGCTGCCGGATTACTAGGCTGCGCAGCCTACCCAGAAGGACATGTCCTTGTCGAGAAATTCCTGCCATGACATGTAGTGGGTACCGTCACAGGAGAATGTCAGGCTGACCAGTCCGTTGAAAATATTGATCGATGCGGAGCGCAGGTACAGCGTGTCATCCGCGGTGCGCAGCTGGCGCATGCCGTTGAGGACGTCGATCACGCGGTCCCGGGGAATGACGGCCTCGCCCGGGTACTGGCGGCGCGGGTACAGCAGGCAGATGTCTGGATCACTGAGGGCCTCGTGATCAAAGATGCGGTAACGAAACGGGTCATCAATGAACCACACGGTGGCGCGGCTGCTGGAAAAATGGATCACCGCCTGGAACAGGCCGCGCTCGGTAATCAGGTCTTCAAGCACCGCACAGTTCGTGTCCATGTTGCGGTCCATCAGGCTCTCGACGCGGTGTTGCTGGAACACGGTACCGCGAATCGACGGGTCACCCTTGATCTGGCGCCAGTCGATCGGTTCCTCGACGGTCTCGGTGGTGGACGGCAGGTCCCGCAGGTCAAAGTCGGCGCCGATAAAACCCAGCATCTCGTCGTTGCTGCGAACGACCTGCACGGCGGTTACCGATGGCCGGTGTGCGCGCAGACTCAGGTAGGCGTCGGATAGCAGGAATCCCCAGGGCGGTACGACCTCGCGCATGTAGGGGCGCACGGAGCGGTCACGACCGAAATGTTCCGGTAGCAGCCCGCCAATACCGATGTTGTCGCTGATCTGTATGCCCTCGGAATTCATCGCATACAGGAACAGGCAATGGGGTACGGTTCGGAAACCATCCGTGAGGATGCTGTCCAGTTCTTCACGGGAGTCCCACACCCTGGCGCACTGTTTTGCGAGTTCGCCAAGTGGTTCCTGCAGCATCTCGGCAAGCTCAACACGCTGGTGGTGGATGGCGTTCCTGAGGGTCTCGTTCATGCGCGACAGTGTATACCCTGTCGTGTCACAGAACCATCACGGCAGGTTGGTTTTTCTTCAGGTTATTTCTTTGTGATATTTGTACGACAGCTATTTACATTGTTCCTGACAGAGTGATAAAAATGCAGTTTCCACTCGCTGTCCGGATGACATCATGCAAGTCGAGTCTCTCGAGCCTTCCCGTCAGGATCAGGTCGTCGCCGCAACCCTTGAATGTATCCGCCGTTCAGAGCGATTGTATGCGCGCACGTTTACGCCGCCGCTGATCACCTTTGACCTGACCGGGCGCAGTGCGGGGATGTACCGGGTGCAGGGCGAGCGACGGCAGATTCGCTATAACCCGTATATCTTCAGCAAGTATTTCGCGGATAACCTGGCCAATACCGTTCCGCACGAGGTGGCGCATTTCATCGTCAACGCCTTGTATGGTCGTCGCAAGGTACAACCACACGGCATCGAGTGGCGCGCGGTGATGCACCGCCTGGGTGCGGAGCCCTCGGTAACCTGTCGCTATGACCTGAGTGGTATCCCGCAGCGCCGCCAGCGTCGCTTTGAATACAGCTGTGCGTGTAACACGCATGCCGTGAGTGCCGTGCGCCACAACCGGGCACAAACTGGCAAGGGGCGCTATCTCTGCAGACAGTGTCGCCAACCGCTGGTGTTTTCAGGTGGCGAGCTGTAGCAGGTTGCGGCAGATTAGGATGTTCGCGCCTGCAGGGCGCTCCTGCATCAGTTGATACGCAGGTGATTGCCTACCTGCAGGAGCGACAGGAATACACCTCTGTCGCGGATGCGATCCGCTCCTGCAGGTTTTGGCCGGCGGGCGCGGCTGCGCCATGCAGGCGCGATCAGGTCGATTTGGGAATGCGTATATCGTCAACCAGTTGCTGGATATGCGCCGGAGGCGGTGCCGTGTTGCGGGCAACAATCATGGCCACGCTGAAGTTTAGTAACATGCCGATGACGCCGGCACCCTCCGGCGAAATACCCAGCCACCAGTTCTCGGGTACGTTGGCCGCAAACGGTTCCACGAACACGCCCTTGAAGTAGATGATGTATCCGAGGGTAAAGGTCAGGCCGGTCAGCATGCCTGAAATAGCGCCCCACTTGTTCATGCGTTTGCTGAAGATCCCCATCAGGATCACCGGGAACAGCGAGGACGCGGCCAGGCCAAAAGCAAACGCGACCACCTGTGCAACAAACGCCGGTGGATGCAGCCCCAGGTAGCCGGCAATGGTGATCGCGATACCGGCCGCGAGCCGTCCGGCCATCAGTTCCTGCTTCTCGCTGATGTTCGGTGTAAAGGTACTCTTCAGCAGGTCGTGCGAGATGCTCGACGAGATCACCAGCAGCAGGCCGGCGGCCGTCGACAGCGCGGCGGCAATACCGCCGGCAGCAATCAGTGCGATCACCCAGTTCGGCAGGCCGGCGATCTCGGGATTCGCCAGTACCATGATGTCGCGATCGACGTACAGTTCATTGGCAAACGGCGCATTGGCGATCATGTCACCCTGGCCGGGATTGCTGGTGACGCGCTCGCGGTGCTCGCCGCGCTGCTCACCGGCGAACACGGGTTTGCCGTCGCCGGAAAAGACCTTGCCAGCGGCGTACTGTACCTTGCCGTCGTCGTTGTGGTCGTACCACGCCAGCAGGCCCGAGTTTTCCCAGGTCTTGAACCAGTCCGGCATGACGGCATAGGCCGTCCCGCTACCCTCCGGCCCGTTGACGGTCTCGATCAGGTTCAGCCGCGACAGGGCGCCGACGGCCGGGGCCGTGGTGTACAGCAGGGTGATAAACAACAGCGCCCAGCCGGCAGAGATGCGGGCATCGCGGACCCTGGGTACGGTAAAAAAGCGCACAATCACATGCGGCAGGCCGGCGGTGCCGACCATGAGGGCAAGCGTGATGGCGCACACGTCGATCATGGACTTGTCATTAAACGGTGAGGTGTAGGCGCCAAAGCCGAGGTCAACCAGTGTCTTGTCGAGTTTTTCCAGCAGGTAGCCGGAACCGTCGACGACCTCGCTGCCCAGTGCGATTTGCGGTAGGGCGACACCGGTGACATTGAACGCGATAAACACGGCCGGGACCGTGTAGGCAAAGATCAGCACGCAATACTGCGCCACCTGGGTGTAGGTCACACCCTTCATGCCACCGAGTACGGCGTAGATAAAGACCACACCCATCCCCATGTAAAGACCGGTCTCGATAGGGACTTCCATGAAGCGCGAGAACACGATGCCCACGCCGCGCATCTGTCCGGCGACATAGGTAAATGAAATGAAGATCAGGCAGATGACGGCGACAATGCGCGCGAGCTGCGAGTAATAACGATCACCGATGAATTCCGGGACCGTGAATTTTCCGAACTTGCGCAAATAGGGGGCCAGCAACATGGCGAGCAATACATAGCCGCCGGTCCAGCCCATCAGGTACATGCCGCCCTCGTAGCCGAGAAAGCCGATCAGCCCGGCCATGGAAATGAACGAGGCCGCTGACATCCAGTCGGCCGCGGTTGCCATGCCGTTGGCAACCGGGTGCACGTGCTTTCCGGCGACATAGAAATCACCGGTGCTGGATGCGCGCGAAAAGATGGCGATGCCGATATACAGGGCAAAGCTCAGGCCGATGGCGAGGTATGTCAGTGTCTGCAGGTCCATGACGGTGTACCGGCTCAGTCTTCACTGACGCCGTAGCGGCGGTCGAGCGCGTTCATGCGAATGGCGTAGAAAAAGATCAGGATCAGAAACGAGAAAATAGAGCCCTGTTGTGCAAACCAGAACCCCAGCTTGTAGCCGCCAATCTGGAACTGGTTGAAAAAGTCCACCAGCAGGATGCCGCAGCCAAAGGACACGATGAACCACACCAGCAGGCAGCCGCTGACCAGGCGTATGTTGGCCCGCCAGTACTCTGTCTTGCGAGTATCCATGTCTGATCCCCCGTTATTGATTGTTGTGATACTGGTCGCTGCCAATGATTTGCTTTCTTCCGGGAAATTGCAACGCCCGGCCATGCAGGCCGCGGTTGTTCATGGTCCGGGCGCCGGCTGCCGTTGACAGGTAGCCTGATCAGCAGCCAAACTGCAACTTGTAACAGTGAACTGTCCGCCAGGGGCGTGGCGGATAATCACGCGGTTTTAACAGCGGGGGCGGGGGCAGTTCGAGGCTGTCGGCCTGCACGACTTAAAGGCACGTTGTAATCGGTACATCCAGTTAATGAATATATGAACAAGAAGATCAAGCAAGCGAGAAAGCTCGCCAATGAGCTGATCCTGGTGTCACTGGTCATGGTCGGTCTGCTGCTCGTCTGGGATGCCACGACGCGCATTTCCGGGTTCAATGACCGCCAGCGGCAACTGGCCATGCAGAGCGTCAAGGCGGCAGCCAGTGAACTCGAGACCTACATACAGGGCTACCAGCGGGCGGTTGATATCTTTGCGGAGGAGAACCGTTTTTTTCTGAGTAATGTCGAGTTGTGGCCGCAGGACAAGGCTCTGTACGCAGAACTGGAGGAGAAGATTGTGCGCTTCTTTCCGGATGCCCTGTCATTTACGATCGCAGACGAGCATGGCGAGACCCTGCTGCCTGGACAGGAGGAACTGGTAGGGCCGATGTGCCGGGATGACCTCAAGGCCTTTGCCGTGTCCGAAGATGTCCACGAGGCCTACCGCCACCAGTCTCCCAGCGGAAAATACCCGCACTTCGACCTGATGACGCACTGGGAAGGCAGCAGTTCGGCGGAGGAAATATTTTTTATCAGCATCAAGACCGACCGGATCGAGGAGGTGCTGCAGCACGCGAACGTGCTCGGTCATCGCCTGATGCTTGTCAGGCGCAATGACCCGGCCAGTGTCGAGATAATTCCCCCGGACAACCGCGATGTCCTGCCGGAAGACGGCAGACTGGGTGACAAGGAAATGCGACTTATCAGTGCTACCTCACCGGTAGTAAACACGCGCTGGGATGTTGTCGTGTTGCCGGGAAATACGCTCTACAGCGAGGCGCACCGAAACATCCTGGTGCGTTCAATCCTTATCTTCATGGGGTTTGTGGTGGTCTCGGCCATCATGCGCATGATCCTGCTGGATGAAGATGACCAGTAACCTGGTTTCAGTGCGCGGCTAGCCGCAGCATTTCTTGTATTTCTTGCCGCTGCCACAGGGGCAGGGCTCGTTCCTGCCGACCTTGGGTGTCTCGCGCCTGACCTGTCCCGGGCTGACCATCTTGCCGTCATAGAAATACCAGACACCGTTACTCTTGCGAAACTCGGCGAGTTCGTGGTGTTCGAGTTTCTCGTTCTTGCGGCGGTAGTGCGCCTTGAACTCGACCGTGCCGCTGTTGTTGGTCTCCGGGTTGCCGGTAACATTGATGATGTCCAGTCCGGTCCAGTCAGAGTCCCGTGCCCAGGCGGTGGCGCCGATTTCGTCATAATCATCGCGCTGGCCAGGGTGCAGGGTGTCGCGCAGGTAGGGCATTTCGACCATGGCGAAGGCGGTGTAGCGGGCGCGCATCAGCGCCTCCGGGTCCGGTGCCGGTCGCGTACCCTTGATCAGGGGTTCGCAGCAAGCATCATAGTCAAGTCCTGACTGGCAGGGGCAGGGAATGGTTTCGCTCATATGGTGTCCTGTGCGGCTTTTGTTGCAGGGTGTTGCTATAGTCACGGGAATGGTAACAGGCGGGGATTTTAATCAGGTTTTATTTTTTGTCCAGAAGGGATTCTTCACGGTATGAATATCAGTGATGAACAGCGGGATGCGCTGATCCTGTCGTGGCAGAAGAAGGCGCGGGCGGCCGGCAAGAAGAAGCGGCCCCGCAACCTGTACGTGATCACCCTGGATCCGGAGGTGTTGTGGCGCAGGGAGTTTCGCCATGAAAATCCCGGTTATATCGAGGGCATGCCCTGTGTGTATGTCGGTATGACGATCCACGCGCCCGGTGACCGTTTCCAGCAGCACAAGCTCGGCTATCGTAGCAGCAAGTATCCGCGCTATTACGGCATCGAGCTGGCACTGGAACTGATGGATGGCTTTGACGCCGGGGCGCTGCCTGAAGAGGAGCGCGAGGCCGCGCTGGCAGACTGGCTGCGCCGCCAGGGCGTGGCAGTGTGGCAGAATTGACCGCAGGGTAACTGGCTACTGATTTTGTTTGCACGGTTAGCCGTAATGATAATCGCGATGAAAGGGTAATCCCGGTAAAACAATGAGATATGATTTAATCGGGTGTGCCCGACCGTATGAGGACGCAAGCCATGGAGTCGGTTGAACGCTTCCGTCCGGAGACCGAGGCCCTGATCGAGGAGGGCTGTCATATCGTGGAGTTGCACAATGGCGACGCGGACGAGGACTGTTCCATTGCCCGCGCGCGGCTCGAGCCCGGCAAGACCACCCGGCTGCATTGCCTTGACGCCACCATTGAGCGCTACGTGATACTGCAGGGGGCAGGCGAGGTCCAGGTCGACAGGGCAGCGCCGCAACCCGTCCATCCGCTGGACGTGGTGAATATCCCGGCGGACGTGCCGCAGTGCATTACCAATACCGGTCAGACAGACCTGGTATTCCTGTGCATTTGTACACCGCGCTTTGTCGCGGAGAGCTACCGGGATCTCGAGGAGTAGATCGCACCATGGAATTAAACAGCACAACCACCAGTGCAGACAGTGTCATCGTGCTCGATTTTGAAACGACAGGCATGTCACCGGACTGCGGTGACCGGGCCATCGAGGTGGGTGCTGTCAAACTCACCAACGGACAGGTCGCCGGGCGCTTTCAGGCCCTGATGAACCCGGGCCGGCGCATCAATGGCTTTATCGAGGGCCTGACCGGAATCAGCAATAAAATGGTGTCCTCGGCACCGAGCTGCGAGTCGGTGATGGATCAGTTTGCCGATTTTATCGAGGGCTATGACCTGGTGGCCCACAATGCCTCCTTTGATCAGCGCTTTCTCGATGCCGAGCTGAAGCGTATTGGCCGTGATTACAGTGGCGGGTTTGCCTGTTCCATGCTGGCCGCGCGGCGCGTCTACCCCGACGCGCCGAATCACAAGCTTGGTACGCTGGTCGAATACCGGAATATACCCACCGACGGGACCTTTCACCGTGCGCTGGCCGATGCTGAAATGACAGCGGGTCTGTGGGTCGGTATGCTCGAAGAACTGCACGGGCGCTATGCCCTGGAGTCGATTCCGTTTCCCGTCATGCAGGGCCTGACGCGGGTGCCGCGGGCAGGCCTCGGTAAATTCCTGGAACGTGTGCGGGACGAGTAGCCCGGCTCACGCGAGACAATCCTTCTACAAAGAGAACAGTTATTAATCATGGAATATGAAGTCGTCGATGCACGCATCTCACCATCCGGTGGCATGGAGGTGCTCTCAAAGGCTGAAGTCAACAAGCTGCTCGATACCAGCCAGGGGGGGCTGTACCGGCTGTTTCGGAACTGTTCGCTGGCGGTCCTGAACAGCGGCAGCCAGCTGGACGATGGCAAGGAACTGCTGGAACGCTACAAGTCCTTCGAAATTCGGGTGATCCAGAAAGAGCGCGGCATCAAGCTGGAAGTCGTCGGCGCACCGGCGCATGCCTTTGTCGACGGCAAGATGATCAAGGGCATCAACGAGCACCTGTTCGCCGTGTTGCGTGATGTCATCTATGTCAGTGACGAGATTGAAAACAACCCGGAGTTCAACCTGGATAACTCCAGCGGTGTCACCAACGCCGTGTTCCATATCCTGCGCAATGCCGGTATTTTGCGGCCATCGACGAATCCTAACCTGGTGGTGTGCTGGGGCGGACACTCCATATCGCGCGAGGAGTATGACTACACCAAGGAAGTTGGCTACCGGCTTGGACTGCGTGGTGAGGATATATGTACCGGTTGTGGCCCGGGTGCCATGAAAGGGCCGATGAAGGGTGCGACCATCGGTCATGCCAAGCAGCGCATCTCCAGCGGACAGTATCTCGGTATCACCGAGCCCGGCATTATCGCGGCTGAATCACCCAACCCGATCGTGAATGACCTGGTCATCATGCCGGACATCGAGAAGCGGCTGGAGGCCTTCGTGCGTGTCGGTCACGGCATCGTGGTGTTCCCCGGTGGCGCCGGGACCGCCGAGGAGATTCTTTATATCCTGGGTATCCTGCTGCATCCGGATAACAGCAGTATTCCGTTTCCGTTGATCCTGACCGGGCCAAAGAGTACCGAGGATTACTTCAAGCAGATTAACCAGTTCATTATCGACACCCTGGGTATCGAGGTGCAGCAGCGCTACAAGATCATTATCGACGACCCGGACCGGGTGTCACGCGAGATGCACGCCGGGCTGCGACAGGTGCGCGATTATCGAACCGAGCATGATGACGCCTATTACTTTAACTGGCTGTTGACGATTGACCCGGAATTCCAGAGGCCGTTCGAACCCACTCACGAGAACATGCGCAACCTGGCCCTGCACAGGGACCAGGACAGGCACGTGCTCGCGGCCAACCTGCGCAGGGCCTTCTCCGGCGTGGTTGCCGGCAACGTCAAGGACGAGGGTATTCGCGCCATCGAGAAGCATGGACATTTCGAAATTCGCGGTGATACCAGCATCATGGAGCCGATGGATGCGCTGCTGGCGTCCTTTGTCGAGCAGCACCGTATGAAACTGCCGGGCAAGGAGTACGTGCCCTGTTACCAGGTTATCAAGTAACAGCCCGTCGCTGCATTCTCCCGTGACCGTTGAAGTTGTCCATCAGCCTGGCAAGCATCGCTTTGTGTCGTCGTCTGGCGCTGAAGAGTCCGTGCTTGAATATACACTGTTGCCTGGTAACGTCATCGACTTCAAGCGGACCTTCGTGCCGGAGTCCATGCGCGGGCAGGGCATTGCTGAAAAACTGGTGCGCACCGGATTGCGCTGGGCCAGGGAGCAGGACTACGAGATGACGGCGAGTTGCTGGTATGTGAAGCGTATCCTCGAGAAACGCAAACTTGATTAACAGCGGACAGGGTCATGGCTGCACGGTGACGACGTGCAGTATGTGATCCCGCCATGGGTCAACTGGATCGCGCAGGACAGTGACGGCAGTGTGTGGGGTTACAGTGTCGAGCCGCTGCGCAACGACACCGGCTGGTATGAAAACGAGGTGGGCGAGAGTGTGCGTCTCGGCGATGCGGAGCCCGTCAACTGGGCGCTGTCACTGCGCGCAGTGACGTCAGGCGACGCACGCGACTAGTCTGATGCAGTGAAGTCACGCAGGTTTTTCGCTGCATTATGCGTGCTAGTATAGATCGATCAATTTTCTAACGGTGTGAAAGGGAGGGTTCCATGGTGTTGAACAAGTTCTGGTCCGGTCTGGTGCTGGGCCTGGTAATTGCGGGGATGGCCGGCATGGCGCGGGCCGGGGAAAAGTCGGTAAAAATTCTCATGCCCTGGGACGGTGAAGGCTCGGTGTACACGATTGGCACCGACAAGCTGCTTTTCATGGGCGAGTTCGAGGGCATCATGTATGTCGAGACATCGGCCGGCGACATGGATGCAGCCTATGCGAACTGTCCTGCCAGTCAGCATATCGATGTGAGCGCCAAGCAAAGCAGCGCCAAGGGCTATTGCACGATCACGATCTCCAGCGAGGAAGTGGTCTTCGCCGAGTGGAGTTGCAAGGGCAAGGTCGGTGCCTGCGAGGGTACATTCAAGCTGACGGGTGGTACCGGCAAGTACGCCGGGGTGACCGGCTCCAGCGACATGCTGGTGCGTTCGGTACTCAACACGCTGGTCGTCGGCATGGGTAACGGTGATGCGGTGCGAGCCGCTACCGGTCTCGCGATCCTGCCAAACCTGACCTATAAACTGGCCAGGTAGGCAGACAGTTGGATTCCTATCAGGAGGTTTTATGATGAAACAGACAAGTCGATGGTATCTGCTTGCCGGTCTTCTGGGGCTGTCCGCTGTACAGTCTGCCCAGGCAGCGTCCCTCAATTGCGGTGTGCATGTTATCCAGGAAGGTGAACGCAACAGTCCGACCAAGTACGAAGTGCTCAAGAAATGCGGCGAGCCCAAGTACCGCGAGGGTAATTCCTGGATTTACTCAAAGGGTGGTCGTGATATCGAGGTCTATTTTAAAGACGGCAAGGTAGAGCGGATCCGGTGATCACCGCTTGTTGAACAGCCAAGTCCTGCTAGCGGGGACCGGTTATGCCGGTCCCCGTTTTTTGTGGTGCTGGGGCAGGCTGGCGGCGCGGCAGTTCAACGCGTCGGCTCGGCGACCGGCCGGATTCACGGGCATGACCGGCAAACGGACCTGTCTCCCCGTGGCCGTTGTGCCGCAGGCGGGTATCCCGGACTGCAGCTGCCAGTGAGGTACAGGGTAATCTCGGGGTTACAACAGAAAGGCGTGCGCACAGAAGATCTGTACGCAAGCTGGTCATTAACTGGATAGCAATAAATCCCTCCGCCATGAAGTTAACAACCTGATTATTCTTGTTATTGTCAGATCATTGACGCGGCATGGCCGGGTCGTTCAGCTGGTCGAGGTCAGCGCTGCAGTTCCTTGTCGCGGTAATGGGCATCCATCCAGCAGCGGGGTAGCGACTCCCCGGAGAGAAAGACCAGGTCGGACTTGCTGAATTTCTCCGGGTCCTGCATTTCCTCGCCGTGCTGGTAGCGCCCGATCAGGTTTTCGCAAAACGGGTCAAACAGGTCTTTCAGCGTCAGGACTTCAACCAGGTCATCGTTGATCTTGTTTTTTAAAAACATCGTGCTCTCCTTGTGCTATACGCATGCATTGCCCGCGGGCGATTAATGACATACTCCTGTTAATAATTATAGCCATATTTACCCGGTATCGCGAAGCAGCATGAGCGTTGCCGTCAACCCTGAAGCGGTTTCACGTATAACATGGTCTTTGAAATTCAGCTCGATACGACAGAACCGCGCCAGCTGACCCAGTCAGTGTTGCAGATAATCGCCATGCTGGACATGTACCAGGCAGAGCTGGCGAGGGTGCTGCAGTTGCAGTGCAGTGACATTGGCGAACTGTCGGCGGCGCAGCGCTGTCTCGATCGTGGCAGCCCGTCATGGGAGCAGGCGCAGTTATTCGTGCGCTTCTATCAATTACTATATGGCAGGATGGATGCTGATGGCGTTGCCATGCGCCACTGGTTGCGTAAACACCACCCGGTGCTGGGCAACACGCCACACCTGCTGATCGTCGATGAGGGTCGGCTGGCTGAAGTCGTCAGCTACCTTGAACATACAGACTAGGTTGCAACAACGACGCGCAGCGCATCCAGGCGGAAGCTGGCGGAATCCAGGGCGATCGTCAGGGCCTCGCGCTGCAGCTCCATGAATTCGATTTCCTCGTCACGGACGTTCGGGTTGACCCGGGCCAGCACCTTGAGACGATCGATTTCATTCAACAGGATACGGGTGGATTGCTCGCGTGCCCCCGAGATGAGGGCGGGTGACTGGCGGTTGGCCATTGACTCGCAGTGCACCAGCAATTCGCGCAGCTGCCGGGCGTAGCCGCGGATAATCCTGATGGCCGTGTCAACAGGGATGTCCTCGCGCCTGTCGTTGATCTCCCGGTGGCTGAGGGCGCTGCTGTGGTCCTTGCCGTACTGGTCAACGAGCACGCGGATCGTGGTCGCAGGCAGGTAACGCCGGGTCTGCAGTACATCGCTGGAGACCGTGTCGAGGGTGTACAGGCATTCAAGCATCAGCGTGCCGGCGGCGGCGCCCTTGTACTTGATGGTCGTCATGGCGGTATTGCCCGTCTCGCTGGCCGGAACCATCTCCATGGCCGCGGTGATCAACGGGTGCTCCCAGCTGAAAAATTCGCGGTCCTCGTTGGCCAGTGCAATGGCGCGGTCACAGGTAAACGTGATGCCTTCATCGCGCAGCCCCGGAAAATGGCTGTGCATGTGCTCACCCGGTCGCAGGATATGGCTGCCGCTCGAATGCGGTTCCAGCTCGAGTCCGTAGCAATCGACCAGCTGCTCTATGTAGTCGTGCAGTTGTGCGTCCGCATCCTGCGCCTCGGTCTGCTGTTTCAGCGCGCTGGCGATCTGCGGGCGACAGGAGTTGTATTCCAGCAAGCGATCGCGGCCACGGTGCAGGGCCTCGTTCAGCGCGGCGTGGCGGGTGTGTGCGGCCTTGATCAGCGTGGCCGGATCGGATTGCGTGTGCAGCACATTCAGTAATTCTTCACTGAACTCGTTGTACACGGTTTGACCGGCCGGGCAGATGTGTTCAAACGCATCGAGTCCCTCGTGATACCAGCGCAGCAGTGTTTCCTGTGCGCTACCGGTCAGGTACGGCACATGGATCTGGATGTCCTCGTGTTGTCCGATGCGGTCCAGACGGCCGATGCGTTGCTCCAGCAGGTCAGGATTCAGCGGCAGGTCAAACAGCACCAGGTGATGCGCAAACTGGAAATTCCGGCCCTCGCTGCCAATTTCCGAGCAGATCAGCACCTGTGTGCCGAACTCCACGTCAGCGAAATAGGCAGCGGCGCGGTCACGCTCGATAATGCTCATGCCCTCGTGAAATACAGCGGCATGGATACCTTTCCTGCTGTGCAGCCACTCGGCCAGGTCCATGCTGGTTTCTGCGCTGGCGGTAATCACCAGTACCTTGTCCGGGCGCAGTGTGCGTAACTGCTCGCACAGCCAGGGCACGCGCGGATCACACGTTGTCCAGCGTTCGCTGTTTTCGGTTTCCACTGACTGGTAAAGCAGTTCCGGGCAGAGCAGTTGCTGCGCCCCGGCCTCGCCGACCCGTTCGACATTGTTGAGTATCTTGCTGTAGGCCGCCGGCACGGGCAGGGGACAGGCATGCAGTGACCGGTCGGGAAACCCCCTGACAGCACTGCGCGTATTTCGAAACAGCACACGCCCGGTGCCGTGGCGATCAAGCAACCAGTCGACCAGTTGTGCGCGTGCCTGCTGTGCGGCCTTGTTGTCTTCTGCCTGCGCGGCGGCGAGTAACGCCTCACTGTCCGGTTCCTGCAGGAGTGTCTGCAAGGTCGCCCGTGATTGTGCGGACAGTGTGTCTTCAGTGAGCAATGCCTGTACGGCGCTGGCGATGGGTTCGTAGTCCTGTTCTTCCTGTACGAAGGCGTCAAAGTCCGGAAAGCGGTCGGGGTCGAGCAGTCGCAGGCGTGCGAAGTGGCTCTCCTTGCCGAGCTGCTCGGGCGTCGCGGTGAGTAGCAGCACGCCGCGCGTGACACGCGCCAGCTGCTCGATGAGCTGGTACTCGGGGCTGGCGTTGCCGGGTGCCCACTGCAGGTGGTGCGCCTCGTCCACAACCAGCAGGTCCCACTCGCCGTCGACCGCCTGCTGGCAACGTAGCGGGTGGGCCATCAGGGATTCCAGTGTGACCAGCACCTGCTGCTCGGTATGAAACGGGTTGTCCTGGCCGGTACTCTCGGTGATGGCGTCGCAGCGTTCCTCGTCGAGGATGCTGAAAGGCAGGTTGAAGCGGCGCAGCATCTCCACCAGCCACTGGTGCAGCAGGCTCTCGGGCACCACGATCAGCACGCGCCGTGCCCGCTCGGTCAGCAGCTGTTGATGCAGGATCAGGCCGGCTTCTATGGTCTTGCCGAGCCCGACCTCATCGGCGAGCAGGACCCGCGGTGCATGTCGGCCGGCGACCTCATGGGCGATGTAGAGCTGGTGCGGTATCAGGCTGGTGCGCGCGCCCGTCAGGCCGCGCAGACCGGATTGTGACAGGCGGCTCAGGTGGTGCAGGGTCTGGTAACGCAACTCGAACCAGCTGTCATCATCCACCTGGCCGGTAAGCAGGCGCTCCGCCGGACGGTTGAGCTGTACCTGGCTGTCCAGTTCGCCCTCGGTCAGGACGATGTCCTCACCCGTATCGCTGCTGCCGCTGTAGGTGAGCAGGCCGTCCTGCTCGTGGACCCCGGTGACGGTCAGTGACAGCCCCTCGTGGCCGCGAATCGTGTCACCCGCGCTGAAACGCACCCGCGTCAGCGGTGCGGTTTGCATGGAGTAGGTACGGGTCTCGCCGCTGGCGAGAAACACCAGCGTGACGGTGCGCCCGTCAACGGACAGCACGGTGCCGAGACCGAGTTGCAGTTCGGCGTAATTGACCCAGCGTTGTCCCGGGATAAACTCGCTCATGCCATGATCCTGATTGGGCGGGGGGCGACATGGTAGTGGATTCATGGCGAAAAATCCTGTCTGTTGATCGCTCCATAATTGTTCGAGAAATCATTTATATGCAGGTACAATGGAAGCGATGAATTCACCTGCTCCGGAAGAAGTCGTGAGTGCCTTGCTGGATGCCTTTGAGGGGCGCGACTTCGAGCGTGCGCGCACTTACCTCTCCGACAGTGAATTTACCTACCAGAGCCCCATCGAGTCGATGTCCTCCGCCGATGACTTCATCGCCAATATCTCGCGTGTCGGGCCAATCCTTGAGCGTATCGAACGCGTCAAGACCTTTGTCAGTGGCAACGATGTCTGCAACCTGTTGCGGGTTCACACCACCATGGACACCCAGAACGCAACGACGACCGTCCAGATTGCGACGGTTGTTGCCGGCAAGGTGACAGCCATTGAATCGATTTTCGATGCCACCGAGTACAACAAGATGATTGTTCCCCATGAGCAAGACTGATTTTTTATCGCTGTGCCGTCTGCCGGCCATTGTCTTTGTATTGCTTGTGGTGTCCGGGTGCGCTGCTGTGACACCGGTCGAGGAAGACAAGCCGGTATCGGTGACCCAGGGACCGGGTGAAACCCTGCCTGACGGCGAGGGCTGGTGGTACGCGCGCTTTCACATTGACTGGCCGGAAGACTCACCGATCCGCTGGTACATGGGAACCCTCATCGGTGGCGAGGTCATTGCGCCGGTGTTTGACGAGTACTACCAGGATATCTATATCTGGCGCGTGCACCGTCGCGCCAGTCGCGATGGCGGGCATGTATTCAGTTTCATTTTCTACAGTACGCCGCAGGGCGCGCAGCGTATCTATACGGCCATTGAGAACCACGCCGTGGTGAAATCACTACTGGACAGCGGGCAACTGACCCGGGTGGCTGTCGATGACGTGACCCGCATCACCCGCCCGAATATCGAGGACACCAGCGATGACCGCTGGCCAGAACCGGTACAGAAGACCTGGCCGGCGATGATCATGGGTGTCAGCCGCATGTGGCTGGATATGGTGTCGGAGCTGGCGGCGGAAGAGTATGCCACCCGCGATCTGGATGAGAAGTACCGCAAGGTACAGGACGGGCTTACCGATATCTGGCAGGGCCAGGGGCAGCATGCCATGCTGCATCACCTGAATGCCGTGTATGCCTACCAGCCGCTGTTGATGCGTTACTAGTCGTTCTCAGGCGTAGTGCGCCTCGAGGTAGTCGATAATATCGTCGGATTCATACATCCACCTTGCCTCACCCTGGTCGTCGGTGATGCGCAGGCAGGGCACCTTGATCTCGCCGCCACCCTGGAGTAATTCTTCCCGGCTGGACGGCTCGCGCATGGCATCGCGTGTCTCGATGTTGAGGGACAGCCGCTTGACGGCCCGGCGTACCTTCACGGAGTACGGACACATCCTGAACTGGTAGAGCACCAGGCTTTTTGTGCTGGCATCCACCTGTTGCTGTGTCTCTGCAGCGCGTACCATGCCTTTCGGCGAGGTGAGGGCATCCAGCAGCAGGATGATCGGTCCGATAATATAGTGAATAGTCTTGAAAAAGTATTTGAAGAATAGTCTCATTGTCGTGTCCGGATACTGATTGTCGCGCAATATGTTGCGCGGGTTCTGAATTTGGCGGCCAATGTTACCGTAACGGGGCAGGGCGATGCGACAGGAGATGACCGGGAAATGAACTGGCTGGACAAAATACCCTACACGCTGCTGCTGCCGCTGGCGGTGTTTCTCGCGCTGGCGCCGTTCAGTCCCGAACCGCATCTCTGGGAAAAACTCAAGATGCTGTCTGCCGGTGCGCTGGTGCGGCCGATCGATATCTTTGACCTGTTCCTGCATGGCACACCACTGGTGTTACTGCTGCTGAAGTTTGCCTACGAGGTGAGACGTGGGACATAGCGTGCCCCCGGCCCGGGTCATCCGCAGCAGAGGCTGGCTGACCAGCCTTGTCATCCTGTTTTGCTCGTTGGGTCCACAAGCGGGGCAGGCTGATATGCACAGGCAAGTCAGCCCGGACACCGGCCTGGTCTCCTGGAAATCTTCCGGCGATGCCCTGGACTTCGAGTTGCTGCAGGTGTTGCCCGACTATGTGCGCGCAGTGTTCACCACGCGCGGTTTGCCAAAGCCCCTCATCGACAAGGTCAGCAGCTACTGCGTGTTCGGTACCATTCTGAAAAACACCACGGACAAGCCGCTGAGCTACCGCGTTGCCGACTGGCGCTACATCACAGCGGACGGCAAACGTCACGAAATTCGCACCAAGACCGAGTGGGTCGAGGAATGGCGTGACATGGGGGTAGCCTTTCGCTGGTCCATGTTGCCGGATGACCAGACCTTCGAGGTGGGCGACTGGGGGCAGGGTTTTACCACAATTCCCTTACAACCCAATGATGTCTTTTCACTGGTGTACAGCTGGTCACAGGACGGTCACACCGAGACACGAACCATCAAGGAGGTGCAATGTGCGCCTGAAGAACCACCGAATATCGACTAGGTCGCTGCTTGGACTGCTCACTTGCCTGGTCCTGTTATCTGCGTTTGCCGTAACTGCGCGGGCAGAGGGCGAGCTGGGTTACCGCTTCACACCGCTGGCGCCGTTACAGGCTGCCCCGGACTTTTCGTTGCAGGACATGGATGAAGAGACGCACACGCTGAGCGACTATCGAGGCAAGGTCGTGCTGGTGAACTTCTGGGCAACCTGGTGTCCACCGTGCCGCAAGGAGATGCCGGCGCTCGAGGCCCTGTACAAGAAACTGGGGACAGAGGACTTTGCCGTGCTGGCCGTGAACCAGTGGGAAGACCCGGATCATGTGTTTACCTACACCGGTGATCTGAACGTCTTCCCGACCTTTCCGATCCTGTTTGATCCGGAGAGTGCGGTATCCGAAAAGTATCGCGTCAAGGGG